>JAAEZW010000045.1 GCA_018222665.1 Paracoccaceae bacterium | reverse complement strand
TCCATCAACCCGATGCGCAATTTACCTTTGCCCTAAATCTAGTTGGCTACATAATCCAATTTGGTGAATGGGGATTGACCATGGGACAACTGTTGTCACTTCAGATGATATTAATTGGCCTATTCCTGATCATCCGCAGCAAACCCGTATCCGCATGACGCCGCTGGATCGCATCATACGCGAACGTATTGCGCTCGATGGTCCAATGCGTGTTTCGGATTTTATGCAAATCTGTCTGTTGCATACCGAACATGGATACTACGTCAAAAACCTTGCCTTTGGCATTCAGGGCGATTTTATCACAGCCCCCGAAATTTCGCAGATGTTTGGGGAACTATTGGGCCTATGTCTTGCGCAGGCATGGATTGATCAGGGTGCGCCTTCAGATTTTCATTTGCTTGAATTGGGCCCCGGGCGCGGAACGCTAATGTCGGATATTTTACGCGCAACGCGCAGTGTGCCTGGGTTACACAACGCAGCAGGCATCACGTTACTGGAAGCATCTGAAACGATGCAAAAGCGTCAACAACACACGCTGTCAGGCTATCAGGTTAACTGGATTTCATCGCTCGATGAATTGGCCGAAAAACCAATCTTTGTTGTTGCAAATGAATTTTTTGATGCACTGCCCATCCGACAATATGTGCGTGTCGGCGATGTTTGGCATGAACGTTTAATCGGAGCGCAGGACGATCAACTTGGCTTCGGTCTTTCACCCATTGCGCAGACGGACGATTATCTGCAAACGCGTTTGGGCGATACACAGGACGGCGATATTGTTGAGGTATCCGAGGCCACGCAAAGCATGATTGGTCAGCTCAGCAAACATATCCAAACACACGGGGGATGTGCGCTGATCATCGATTATGGGGGTTGGACGTCAAAGGGGGATACACTACAGGCCGTGGTGAATCATAAATATGCGGACGTGCTGCATGCCTTGGGGGATGCAGACCTGACCGCACACTTGGATTTTGAACAAATTGCGACTGCCAGTCATTGTGCAGTTTCCAAAATGTGCACCCAGCAGGATTTGTTAGAACAGCTGGGCATTTCCCATCGCACCCAGACACTTGTGACCAGTGCCACAAATGAGGCACAAAAAAATGATATCATTTCGGCCTATCGCCGCTTGACCCACGAAGAAGAAATGGGAACATTGTTTAAAGCAATATCCCTATTCCCCAAAAATGGCCCCTGCCCCGCTGGATTTGAAGCATGACCCTGAAACGCATCGAAAGCCTAAATTTAGCGAATGTAAATCATGGATTTTATACGCGTTTGGGTGGGGCTTCATCAGGAATTTTTAGTGGATTGAATTGCGGAATTGGATCAAGTGATCAGCGCGAAATCGTTGAAATAAATCGCACCCGTGTTGCCGAGGATATGGGGGGCAACGCCTCTAATCTCATCGCGCTGCATCAATTTCATTCTGCCAAAGTGGTGACAGTCGATGAAACATTCACAGACCGTCCTCATGCAGATGGCGTTGTCAGCAATCGCAAGGGCAACATCCTGACAATCCTGACCGCGGATTGCCAACCCGTGTTGTTTCATGATCCAGGCGCAGATGTGATCGGAGCCTGCCATGCAGGTTGGAAAGGTGCGCTTGCAGGCGTCATTGGCGCAACGGTTGAAGCGATGATCGCACTAGGCGCAAAACGGGAAAACATAAGCGCTGTAATCGGGCCCTGCATTTCACAATCCGCATACGAAGTTGGTGCTGAATTTCGCGATCAATTTGTGTCACATGATCCGACTTTTGAATCGTTTTTCGTTCAAGGCCTGCAAGAGGGAAAATTCCAATTTGATCTGCCTGCCTTCGGCCTTCACACTCTCAGGAATGAACAGATTAAAAGCGCAGATTGGACCCACGAATGCACCTACTCTAATGAGGAGTATTACTATTCCTACCGCAGAACAAAACATCGCGGCGAGGGCGATTATGGCCGCCTGATTTCCTGTATTGCGCTATAGTTACGATTGTTTGGTTAGGCGTTCTTCTAGGACCTCAAATGGGACACCAGGATCATCTTTGGACCCGCGAATGACCAATGATGTTTTAACCGATCCAACATTGTCAGCGCACAGCAATTCCTCTGTCAGGAAACTTTGAAAAGTGCTGAGATCAGGCGCCACGCATTTCAGCATAAAATCAACTTCGCCATTTAACATATGGCATTCCCGTACCAACGGCCATTTGCGGCAGCGGTCCTCAAATGCACGTAGGTCCGATTCTGCTTGGCTTTGCAATCCGACCATCGCAAACACCTGTACCTCGAACCCCAAAGCGCGGGCATCCACCTGTGCATGGTATCCGTTGATGAACCCCTGCTCTTCCAATGCGCGAACACGACGTAGACAGGGTGGCGCAGAAATCCCGACACGTTTTGCCAATTCAACGTTTGTCATCCTGCCATCAGCCTGCAATTCAGCAAGGATAAGGCGGTCAATCGGATCTAAACGTGTTAATGGCATCATGTACTCCCAAGTTGCACGATCAATACCTGAAGGGTGCAAGATGCGCAACAATATTTCACAATGACGCAATAATATTGTTTGTTATTTTTCACTCACTATTCTGCGCGATGGGTTTCCTCTGCCTATTCTTGTGATTATATATGCGTAAAATTCTCTGATCTGGGGACACAGAATATTATGTCAGACACACGTCACACAAAAGTTTTAATTGTTGGCTCTGGACCTGCGGGATACACCGCGGGCGTTTACGCAAGCCGCGCGATGTTGGAACCCATTTTGGTTCAAGGGATGGAACCCGGTGGCCAATTGACCACCACAACCGAAGTTGAAAACTGGCCCGGTGATACCGAAGTTCAGGGCCCCGATCTAATGGTTCGGATGGAGGCACATGCATCCGCAATGGGGTGCGAGATTATCGGTGACATGATCAATAACCTTGATTTATCCAAACGCCCCTTCACCGCAACAGGGGACAGTGGCACGATTTACACAGCCGATGCCGTTATCTTGGCAACTGGTGCACGTGCGAAATGGTTGGGCCTTCCCTCAGAAGAGGCGTTCAAAGGGTTTGGCGTATCAGCATGCGCAACCTGTGACGGGTTCTTTTACCGCGGCCAAGAGATTGTTGTCATTGGTGGCGGAAACACAGCCGTGGAAGAAGCGCTGTTCCTGACGAATTTCGCGTCGAAAGTCACATTGATCCATCGTCGTGATGAATTGCGCGCGGAAAAAATTCTACAAGATCGCCTGATGAAAAACGACAAGATTGAACCCCTGTGGTTCCACCAATTGGAAGAAGTTGTTGGCAGCGACAACCCAAAAGGGGTCGAAGCCGTGCGTGTGCGTCACGTCGAAACGGGCGAGATTACTGAAATTCCGTGTAAAGGCGTGTTTGTCGCAATCGGCCATTCACCCGCAAGCGAATTGGTAAAAGACCAGTTGGAAACGCATAACGGCGGCTATGTTCAGGTTGAGGCGGGATCAACACGCACGTCCATCCCAGGCGTGTTTGCAGCGGGTGATTTAACCGATCACACATATCGTCAGGCGATCACCAGCGCAGGAATGGGGTGCATGGCAGCATTGGATGCAGAACGCTTTTTGGCAGAGGGCGAATAGCCCTACTGCAAATGTAGTTTACCACTCATCAACACATGGCCATGACCGGCCACGCGTATCCCCTGAATGCTGCGTTGCGGGCCCAAAACCTGCACTTGGGCCTGACCGGGGCGGCCCATAAAATGCCCCTGTTCAGCAATAAAATTGCGATCATCAATCAAACCGCGTGACCATAGATAGGCCGCCAAACAGCCCGTGGCAGACCCCGTAAATGCATCCTCTGGCGGGTTCGGCGCCAACATTGGCAAACGTGAAAATGTATCGCCCACCTCAGTTGCGCCCTGCAATGTTGCCCAATAGGGTTCCATCAACCCCTCATAAATGCCCGCCTCTTGAAATTTTTTGGTCAGTTCAGGATGCAGTTGGACACGTTTCAACGCATCATGATCGCGCAGTAGAACAATGCAAAATGGTAATCCAGTGCTAACAACTTGTGGCGGTGCAATGATATCATTTGCAGCAATTCCACCAATACGCGCCAATAACTCTGGGTCCAACTCTGGCCCGAAATCGGGCGCGCGTTGTGTCATCGTAATTCTGGGCAGTCCGAAACTTTCATCAATTTCAATCGGAACAATTCCCGTGCGCGTTTCAAATGTGATCTGTGATGAATGGATTTGATCACGATTAATCAGCGAAACAGCCGTCGCCAATGTTGGGTGTCCCGCAAATGGAATTTCCCCGCCTGCCAAAAAATACCTAACTTTGAAATCCGCAACATCAGAGGGAGCAACAAATGTGCACTCGGTCAGTGATGTTTCCCTTACGAATGCGCAGCATATTTCATCGGGCAGTCCGTTTTTGTCATAAACAACCGCACAGCCATTTCCACCGAACGCTTGGTCGGTGAATGCATCAATCCAATCACATTCAAAATCTGTCATGGCGCAACGCTATCATCGCACCGTGAAAAGGCAATCATTTGTTCCTAATGGACCGCCACAGGTGACAAATCGTTTTGCCGCGCAAGAACAAATGCCATGTCGCGTTCCGTTACCAGCGCAAGGCGTTCGCCAGCCGCCGAGTGCACGGCGTAAACCTCATCAATATTCCCTAATTCTTCGCGAACATCATCTGGTAGGACCGCTGTTGACACAGGGCGCACATATACGATGCGTTCGTCGATTAGTATTTCGTTAACTGTATTTTCCATACGTTTACCCCCGCTTGATCTTAATCGTTTGAACAACTGTTTCAGGCATCACTTGGGTTAGATCGATATGCAGCAGGCCATTTTCCATGGTTGCATCCCCAACATCTACACCCTCTGCCAAAACGAATGAACGTTGAAATTGCCGTGCTGCAATTCCACGGTGCAAATAAACACGCTCTGAACTGTCGTCGCGTTGACGGCCACGGATGACCAACTGGCGATCCTCAACAGTGATTGACAGGTCCTCTTCTGCAAACCCTGCAACAGCCAGCGTAATCCGATATCCACGATCCGATGTTTGTTCGATATTAAATGGGGGGTACCCTTCACTGCCTGTTTTCGCGGTCCGCTCTAGCAGGCGTTCCAATTGCTCGAAGCCAAGCATGTGGGGATGAGACCCCAAGGTAAGTTTTGTCATCATCTTGTCCTTATCTAAGCGACAGAAAGTTGGGACCCATATGGCGACCACCACTAAGATATGAGTGTTCGCGTGCGACAATGCAAGCCTAGGCAATGTAGAAATTTTAACGTATAGTTAACCCACTAATTTGGACGAACGAACGATGCAGACCCCCCACGACTTTTCGATGAAAACCGACGATGTGCTTCGGCTGGAACTTATTGTTCTGCGTGATGAACATCGCGATTTGGATCAGGCGATAGAAGCCTTGATTGAAAAAGGGACTGCGGATCAGCTGACGATTCAACGGTTGAAAAAGAAAAAGCTTCTGTTGAAAGACAAAATTGCAGTGATAGAAGATCGTCTAACACCAGATATCATTGCCTAAGCTTTGGAAATTGCTATAGTGCCGCGCTCAGGCAGAGTGACGAGGGCAAAATGAGCACATCACCACAAGTCGGCATTATCATGGGAAGCCAATCTGATTGGCCTACGATGAAGCTTGCCGCGGACATCTTGGATGAACTTGGGATTTCTTATGAAACCGCAATTGTTTCTGCGCATCGCACGCCTGATCGTTTGTGGGACTATGGCAAAACAGCTGCAGCCAAAGGGTTAAAGGTGATCATCGCAGGTGCCGGCGGCGCCGCGCATTTGCCCGGCATGATGGCATCAAAAACACGTGTGCCTGTGGTTGGCGTACCTGTCCAAACCAAAGCGCTGTCAGGCGTGGATAGCCTCTATTCTATCGTTCAAATGCCCAAGGGTTTTCCCGTTGCAACCATGGCGATTGGCGCAGCGGGTGCTGCAAACGCGGGATTGATGGCCGCGGGTATATTAGCGGTTTCTGATATTGCATTGGCAGAACGTCTTGATGCATGGCGCGATGCGCTTTCCGCGTCGATCCCAGAGGTGCCCACAGATGAGTAAACCATTGCCCCAAGGCGCGCGAATTGGAATTTTGGGGGGCGGTCAGTTAGGACGCATGTTGTCCGTTGCTGCAAGTCGACTAGGATTTCTGACGCATATCTATGAACCAGGTGCAAATCCACCCGCCGCACAAGTTGCGGATCAATGCACAACTGCCTCCTACGAGGACACCAAAGCGCTGCGCGCATTTGCCGAATCCGTGGATGTGATCACCTATGAATTTGAAAATATCCCGACTGATGCACTTGACGTGCTCGAGGCGGTCAAGCCGATTTATCCAAACCGCGAGGCCCTGAGGGTTTCCCAAGATCGCATCACGGAAAAAGATTATTTAAATGATCTGGGCCTGGCGACAGCACCCTACGCCCAAGTTGATACACTTGCCGATTTGCAGGCGGCCGCAGAAAAAATTGGCCTGCCCGCGATTTTGAAAACACGTCGTTTTGGGTACGACGGCAAAGGTCAGTCGCGCCTGAAATCCACAGATGACATTGAAATCGCGCATTCTGACATGGCGGGTGCGCCCTCGGTCTTAGAAGGGTTCGTCAGTTTTTCGCGCGAAATTTCCGTAATTGCGGCACGTGGCATAAACGGTGAAATCGCCTGTTACGATCCGGGTGAGAATGTGCATCGTGATGGTATTTTGCATACCACTACGATCCCGGCGGAAATCCCTGCGATGATGGCAATGGACGCCGCGTTGATGGCCGGGAAAATTTTGAATGCACTGGATTATGTGGGTGTCATGGGCGTTGAGATGTTCGTAACGCCCCAAGGTTTGATTGTGAATGAAATTGCTCCACGCGTTCATAATTCGGGCCACTGGACGCAAAATGGATGCGCTGTAGATCAATTTGAACAACACATCCGCGCGGTGGCGGGGTGGCCATTGGGCGATGGATCTCGATATCTGGACGTTGTTATGGAAAACCTGATTGGTGGTGATATGGATCGTGTTCCAGATCTGTCTAAAGATCCCAAGGTTTCGTTGCACCTTTATGGCAAGGCAGACGTGAAAAAGGGCCGCAAAATGGGCCACTTTAATCGCGTCACTTCAAACTAGGCCAATAACCGGGCCGCAAGTTCCCCTAAGAGATATGCGGGGCGACCATTTGAAAATGTCGCCTCAAGCTGCATATCCGCGTTTAGAACGATAAAATCTGCCCGTTGCCCTGCATTGATACGCCCCCTGTCATTTAGGCCAAGTACGGATGCAGGGTTTGATGATACCAATGGCCAAGCGTAGTCAAATCCGATCTCGGTGGATAATTGCAGTGCTGCCTGCAACAGCGATGGATAATGGTAGTCAGATGCAAGCGCTGTACACAAATTTTGCCTCACCAAATCACGCGCTGAAACATTGCCTTTGTGGGATGATCCCCGCATCACATTTGGTGCGCCCAATATAACAGCCTCGCCCAAGTCAATCGCGGCGACTGCGGCCTCTTCCGTTTCTGGGAATTCAGCGATTTTCACGCCCATTTGCGAAAACTGATGTCGCTGTGATTTGGTTGCATCGTCATGGCTTGCGAACAGGACATTGGGAAACTGCGCAATCCAATTGGGCAGATCGTGCAAGGCCGCCTCTTGCCTCTCATGCATTTGTCTCAATAGGGCCAAATGCGCCTCTGGACTGCGCTTGGCCTTTAACGCCTGCCCTGTCAGACGCGGCGGTTTCTTACCCTTGGCCAATGCCTCGTGCGGGACGTGGTCGTTTAAGACGACGTAGGGAATGTCAAATTCGTGGATCATCGCGGCAGCGCGATCCCAATCATCGCGCATCAAATATTCAAAGCGCAACTGGGGAATAATATCGACAGGCGTATAAGCGCGTTTATTGCGCAGCAAGGCAAAGACGTCACTCGCGAAATCAGGCCCGCGCATGCCCCCTTCCCAACTATAGAATTGCGCCATAACGGCCGTCGTAATCCCGTTCACGGCTAATTCTGAGCAGGTTGCGCGCAAACCACTGGCCAAATCCTTCACCGCGCCGCGGCGTGGCGCCATGTGATGTTCAAATCCATCCCCGTGCAGATCAATCAAACCTGGCAAAATCGTATAGCCAGAGGCATCAATGGATCGCCCTGTCGTGCGTGCAGAAAAGATATTACCAGATACAGCCACATGCCCAACCTGCCTGCCACTCGCACCCAAGTAAGTCACATTTGAAAAAGTGAATTGCATCGATCCGATCCATTTCCGAACGGCTGACACGTGTCAGCACATGGTTTCATTCCTTTCGAAAATACCCATTTTGGAAAAAATGCAAGGCTTGGTTTAAAACCTTGCCACTGTTCATCATGAATATATGCGTAATGGTTAAAACAATGTGATCTTACATTCCCGCAACTTTTGTAGCCTCAATAGATACCTTTCCGTCATCTGGGCCTGTGATCAGATATGAAAAATATGGGTTTAAACTGCGGCTTCCTGCAATTATGCCAAGGTCAAATTCAACGTTGGGAAGTTCTGTGAAAACCCCATCGCGACCAATGCTTGCCCCAGCGGGTCCATTCAACTGAACCAACAGTTTCCGATCCCCCCATTCATCAACGATTTCTGATCCATGATTGGGCGGGCCCAACATCAAAAAGCGCGCTACTGCGAAATCAGGGTGCGTGGATTTAATGACACGCAGGATAATCCCACCCATTGAATGCGTCAGGAAATTTGGAGTGGTTGGACACAAACCTTGCGCCTCTTTTCTTATTTGTTCAACTAGTTGACCAAGGGCCTTTTTGGTGGACGGGTATGCGAGACGGTATACTTCATAATCACGGGTGGTGAAAAATTGTTCAGCACTCCAAAGGGAATTTGCACTGCTTCCCGACCCCTGCAGCATAATGATGCACCGATTTTCTTTGGAAAGCGCGGGTGGGATCTAAGTAATAATAGAAACGGCAAATAAAATAATTAAACGCATGATTGTCCGAAGTGGCTTTGAACACAGCTATGTTTGGAACCCCTAAATAACAAGACCCGCGCATAAAAGATACGCGGGTCCAATAGCGTGCAATACAATGTGCAGCTGTTCGGATGATTACATCATGCCGCCCATGCCGCCCATGCCGCCCATGTCTGGCATTCCGCCAGCTGCTGCACCTGATTTCTCTGGCTTATCAGCAACCATCGCTTCGGTTGTGATCAATAGGCCAGCAACAGATGCCGCATCTTCTAGAGCAGTACGTGTTACTTTTGCAGGATCAATCACACCAAATGAGAACATGTCACCATATTCTTCTGTCTGCGCGTTAAATCCAAATGCTGCATCTGAACTCTCACGAACTTTGCCTGCAACGACAGCACCATCAACACCCGCATTTTCAGCGATCTGACGTAATGGTGCTTCGATCGCGCGGCGTATGATTGCGATACCCGCGTTTTGATCGGCGTTTGCACCTTCAAGACCTTCAAGAGCTTTACCACCTTGTACAAGTGCAACACCACCACCAACGATGACGCCCTCTTGAACAGCTGCGCGTGTCGCGTTCAATGCGTCGTCAACACGGTCTTTGCGCTCTTTCACTTCGACTTCTGTCATGCCGCCAACGCGGATAACTGCAACGCCGCCTGCCAATTTGGCAACGCGCTCTTGTAGCTTTTCGCGGTCGTAGTCAGACGATGTTTCCTCGATCTGTGTGCGAATTTGTGAAACACGTGCTTCAATCTCTGCTTTGTTGCCCGCACCGTCAACGATTGTTGTTTCGTCTTTGGTGATTTGGATTTTCTTCGCAGTTCCTAGCATGTCCATTGTCACGCCCTCTAACTTCATGCCAAGGTCCTCTGAGATCACTTGACCGCCAGTTAGGATTGCGATGTCCTGCAACATTGCTTTACGACGATCACCGAAACCTGGTGCCTTAACAGCAGCAATTTTCAAGCCGCCGCGCAACTTATTCACAACCAAGGTTGCAAGCGCTTCACCTTCCACGTCTTCCGCGATGATCAACAATGGCTTTTGTGACTGGATCACTGACTCTAGAAGTGGAACCATTGGTTGTAGAGAGGAAAGCTTCTTCTCATGCAATAGGATCATGCAGTCTTCTAGTTCTGCGGTCATTTTGTCTGGGTTTGTCACGAAGTATGGTGATAGGTAACCGCGGTCAAACTGCATACCCTCGACAACAACTGTCTCTGTCTCAAGACCTTTGTTCTCTTCCACTGTGATGACACCTTCGTTGCCAACCTTTTGCATCGCGTCTGCAATTTGACGACCGATTTCCGCTTCGCCGTTTGCTGAAATTGTACCAACTTGTGCAACTTCGTCGCTGTCTTTTACGTCACGCGCGGATGTTTTGATCGCCTCAACAACTTTTGATGTTGCCATGTCGATGCCACGCTTCAGGTCCATTGGGTTC
>JAAEZW010000469.1 GCA_018222665.1 Paracoccaceae bacterium | reverse complement strand
GCAGGATCGCCCACAGGCCATTTGCATGTCCGCTCTGTCAGTTCAAGCAAAGTCAGCTTTTTCGCTTTCTTTTCGATTTCGCTCACACGTGCCAATGCCTCTGGGCTGATTTCATTTGCCGATGGCTGCGGCGGCAATGGCTGCCCCGCTGGAATGATTTGACGACGCAGCGGTGTCACGTTTGATGGTTTTTCCGCAGCGGGTTCTGCGGCCTTGGGCGCGGGCGCCTCTTTTGGTGCTGCTGCCTTGGGTGCTGCCTTGGGCTTGGCCTCCGACTTGGCAGAGGAATTTGATGTCGCACGATTTGATAGGCCCAAACGGTGCACCTTACCAATTACCGCGTTGCGCGTAACGCCGCCCAATTCTTTGGCGATCTGGCTGGCGGATTGTCCCTCGCCCCACATCTTTTTCAGAATTTCAACACGTTCATCGGTCCAAGACATCGCGGCTTCCTATCCAAATGGTGACCCAGTTTCGTCACCTAACGTTTTTCAGTGTTCTATCATATCAATTGAACGGCGAAGTACAAGGCATCATGCCAATTTGTTCGCATTCTTTCCCTAAGATGCGCCGCGTTCGGATGCGGTGGGAATAAGTTGTTGTGCAGCACCTGCCAACAAAAGGTAAATTGACGTGATCATAAGGCCATAATGCGCCCAACTTTGCGGGTCAAATGACACCCATGCGGCCCATCCTGCAGAGATCGTCCAAAACGCACCCATCGGCAGCGAGACCACCCGCCAGCGTTTTGTGCGCGTTGGATGGATGAATTTGATTGGCAAAAACATCGCAATCGCCAAAACCGTAGTGACAATCAGGATGATCCAATCAGGCGGCGTCAGGCCAAAGAACACGATCACAACCATGTTCCAGCATCCCGGAAATCCGCGAAAGGAATAATCCTCGGTCTTCATCCCACCATCAGAAAAATACATCGCAGTTGAAAATGTGATCAGGACCAAAACGTACCACGCATGCCAGCCATCCAGTAGATGCGCCTGAAACAATGCGAATGCAGGAATAAACACATAGGTCAGATAATCGATGATCATGTCTAAAAGCGCCCCGTCAAAGCGCGGGGCGTTGGTTTTGACATCATATTTGCGTGCCAGTGGCCCATCGATGCCATCCACGAAAAACGCCACGACAAGCCACAGGAACATCACAGGCCAGTCGTAATTTGCCGCCGCCAACAGCGCCAGCATCGCAAAAACGGCGCCGCTGGCAGTAAGAAGATGCACCGAGAGTGCGCGTAGTCGTAAATTCATCTGCATGCTATGCGGGATTTTTGCACGATCCGCAATGCGTAATCGCCTAGGCCTTGGGGTGGGTTGATTTGTAAACATCCAACAGACGCGCGGTATCAACGCCCGTGTAATGCTGTGTGGTTGACAGCGACGCATGCCCCAACAATTCTTGGATGGCCCGTAAATCACCCCCTGCATTCAACAGGTGCGTCGCAAAGCTGTGGCGCATGGCGTGTGGGGTAACAGATGCGGGCAATCCCAGTTGATGACGCACGTTTTGAATTGCGCCCTGAATAATGCGTGGGCTTAGCGCGCCACCCCGTACCCCTACGAAC
>JAAEZW010000044.1 GCA_018222665.1 Paracoccaceae bacterium | reverse complement strand
CTGCTGTATTATAAAACGAGTAGCCAACGTTCTTCCAAACAACTTTTGATGGCTAACACGGTTCCTCGGAAATACGGATTAGCATTTAAATTTTCAATGTTCGTGAGATAGTTGTAGTTTGTTCATCAAAACAATCCTTGGCAAAAAGTAATCTCATAAATATCAAAAACGCTAAGAGCGTTTTAATTTGACAATATATACATAATTGTAATCATACCTTCAGGGGTCGCATGATAAGCTATGCCCCGTGGCATAATATGCTTGTGCTTTTACACCAGGTTGGTCGCCTTCTATGAGTTCTCATACAGAGTATTGTGGTGCTCAATGTGCAAATGCAGATTAGGTGACGTGCTCAAGAAGAAGTATAGAGCGATAAATAGGGAGAAAATAATGAAGAAATTGCTACTATCCACAGCGATTGTGTTAACAGCAAATGCTGTCTGTGCAAAAACTACCGATGTCATAGTTGGCCTGCAACTAGAGCCGCCTCATCTTGATCCTACATCGGCGGCGGCTGGTGCGATTGACCAGGTCTTATATTCGAACGTTTTTGAAGGACTGACACGATTTGGGCCAGATGGGTCAGTGAATGCAGGCTTGGCTGAAAGTTGGGATATTTCTGACGATGGTCTGACATACACATTCAAACTTAGATCTGGTGTAATTTTCCATGACGGTTCAAGTTTTGGATCCGAAGATGTTGTCTTTTCACTAAATCGTGCGCGCGCTGAAGATTCAACTAACGCGCAGAAAGCACTGTTTGCAGGAATTGACAATGTTGAGGCAGTTGATGCTACTACCGTCAAAGTCACGTTGAAGGCGCCGCAGGGTAACTTTTTATTTAATATGGCCTGGGGTGATGCTGTTATTGTAGCAGAAGAAAGTATTGCTGAAATCAAATCTAGTCCAATCGGAACTGGCGCATTCCGTTTCGGCGAATGGAAGCAAGGTGATAGTATTTCTTTAGAGCGAAATATGGACTACTGGGGAAATGCGGCTGCGCTGGAATCAGCAACGTTCAAGTTCATTTCTGAACCCACGGCTGCGTTCGCTGCAATGATGGCGGGAGATATCGACGCCTTCTACGGCTATCCAGCTCCTGAAAATCTTGCTCAATTCGAAGCGGACCCGCGTTTCAAGGTGCTTGCTGGTAATACCGAAGGAGAAACAATCCTCGCCATTAATAACAAGATGGAGCCTTTTGATGATGTGCGCGTTCGAAAGGCTGTGAGTATGGCCATTGATCGTCAATCAATTATCGATGGGGCTATGTTCGGGTATGGAACGCCAATCGGTTCACACTTCGCACCACACCATCCAGACTATATTGATTTGACAGGTAATGCGCCATTTGATCCAGGTGCAGCTAAAGCCTTGTTGGCAGAGGCAGGCTATCCAGATGGATTTACAACAACGTTGAAGCTGCCTCCACCTTCTTACGCCCGTCGCGGCGGCGAAATCATTGCAGCGCAACTTCGTGATATTGGGATTGAAACTGAGATTAGTAATTTAGAATGGGCACAGTGGTTGGAGCAGGCATTCCGTGGGTATGATTATGGTCTCACGATAGTCAGTCATACTGAACCAATGGATATTGGAATCTATGCGCGACCAGAATACTATTTCCAGTATGACAACGCCGATTTCCAGGCGCTCATAAAGGAGCTGAGCATCGAAAGCGACCCAGCGATGCGTTCGCAAATGCTGCAACAGGCACAGACCATTATCTCTGAAGATTATGTGAACGGTTACCTTTTTCAATTGGCTCTGACATCGGTTGTGAATGCGAAACTCAGCGGGTTTTGGAAAGATGCACCAACGCAGGCCGTTGACCTTACTGCGGTATCTTGGTCGCAATGATCACTTTTAGATGCTGCCGTATCTCATAAAAAGACTAGGCTCGCTTATTGTCTCATTATTTGTAGCGAGCCTTGTTATATTTGCGTGCATTGAGATTGTGCCTGGAGATCCAGCGTCCTTTATGCTGGGTGTCAATGCTCAGCCAGATACAGTCAATGCTTTGCGAGAAGAATTGGGGCTCAACACATCCCACACGCAACGCTATGTTTCTTGGATATCTGGATTACTCAAAGGTGATTTGGGGACGTCATATACCTACCGTTCGCCGGTCTCAGATATTGTTGCAGATCGATTGCAAGTATCTGTGCCGCTTGCGCTCTATGCTTTAACTCTGACTATCTTAATAGCTTTCCCGGTAGGCGTTTTAGCCGCTGCTTGGCGTGGATCAGCAGTGGACCTTTTTGTCATGGGTGCGACGCAGCTTGGTATTGCTGTTCCTAATTTTTGGTTCGCGATATTGATGGTAATCGTATTTGCCATAAATTTGGGCTGGTTTTCAGCAGGTGGTTTCCCGGGATGGGATGCAGGCATCTTAGCTGTGATAAAGGCCCTGACACTGCCCGCGGTGGCGTTGGCATTACCTCAGGCTTCCATACTTGCACGTGTGATGCGATCATCACTATTGGACACACTTTCAGAAGATTATATCAGGAGTGCGCGTGCGAAAGGACTTTCGCGACGACAGGTTATGTGGCGACACGCTTTGCGTAATGCAATGATCCCTGTACTTACTATTATTGGCCTTCAATTTTCTTTTTTGTTGGCGGGGGCTATCATCATCGAAAATGTATTTTTCCTGCCAGGTCTTGGACGATTAGTTTTTCAGGCAATTACCCAGCGTGATCTCATCGTTGTTGAGAGCGTTGTCATGCTCCTGGTCTTTGCCGTTGTTCTTGTCAATTTTTTAGTAGACCTGGCCTATGCTTGGGTCGATCCGCGTTTGAGAGAGCGTTCGTAATGATGAGTGAGACAAGATCAAGTCGAAAAGCATTAAAATCACGCAACTTGTTTATTGGGGTCGCTTTGACGTCAATTTTTGCGCTTGCGGCGTTACTATCGCTCATATGGACACCCTATGATGTTACTCAGTTGGATATTTCGTCAAAGCTAAAAAGTCCTTCTTGGGAACATCTGTTTGGAACAGATCATTTTGGTAGAGATACATTTTCAATGGTTATGGTGGGCGCGCAAACATCAATCTCAGTGGCCTTCATAGCTGTCGGTATTGGTATGGGCTTGGGTGTACCTCTTGGACTTTCTGCAGCTGCTTATCGTGGTGGATTGCTCGATGAATTCATCATGCGTGGAAACGATCTCATCTTTGCTTTCCCATCGCTGTTAATTGCTATCATGATTACTGCGGTTTTCGGTCCTTCGGCAGTGAATGCGATCATTGCCATTGGGATTTTTAACATTCCAGTATTTGCACGCCTCAGTCGGGGAGCGGCTCTTCCTCTCTGGACCCGCGATTTTATTTTGTCTGCGCGTGTCGCTGGTAAGGGTTCTGCGCGTATTTCCGTTGAACACATATTACCCAACATTACAAATTTGCTGGTTGTCCAAGGTACCATTCAGTTTTCGCTGGGTATACTTGCTGAAGCTGGTTTAAGCTATGTTGGTCTTGGCGTGCAACCTCCGATCCCCAGTTGGGGTCGTATGCTTGCCGAAAGCCAAACACTTATCTCAATTGCACCACATCTCGCTCTTTTTCCAGGGTTTGCGATACTCTTAACGGTCTTGGGGTTGAATCTCGCAGGAGATGGTTTGCGCGACCTTTTGGACCCACGCATTCGGAGGACCAGAAGATGAGTCTTCTGAGTATCCAAGACTTGAGTTTGTCCATTCATGGTCAATCTATACTGGATTGTGTATCAATGGATATTGGGCCTGGTGAAATATGTGGCGTGATTGGAGAAAGTGGGTCCGGTAAATCGCTGACTGCGCTCTCTGTGATGCAATTATTGCCTGAAGGCGCAAAGTGTTCGGGTTCGATAGCTTTATCAGATATCGAAATCTTACAAGCTGATGAAAAAACACTCTGCAATATACGAGGGCGGGCCGTGGGCATGGTGTTTCAAGAACCCATGACGGCACTAAATCCTGTACAGACTATTGGGCAGCAAGTGGCTGAAACCATACGCATTCATCAACGTGTCTCGCGATCAGATGCTATGGTGCAAGCAGCAAACACCCTTAGAAAATGCGAACTTCCACAAGAGCGCTTTCCTCTGAGCCGATATCCGCACGAACTTTCTGGAGGTCAACGCCAGCGCGTCGTCATAGCGATGGCAATTGCCTTGCAGCCAAAGCTATTGATTGCTGACGAACCTACAACAGCACTTGATGTAACTACACAGGCGGAGATTCTTCGGCTGCTTCAGCGTCTGGTAGCCGAAGACGGCATGGGACTGATGCTTATAACGCATGATCTTGCCGTTGTGACAGACATAGCAGATCACATCGTTATTATGAATAATGGCAAAGTGGTTGAGTGTGGTCAGGCTAAAGCGCTCCACAGCAATATGAATCATCCCTATACAAAGTCGCTCTTTAAAGCTTCAACCCATCAACCTGAAAGGTTAGGACAGGTTGAGGACACCGTTCTTCTATCTGTGCAGAATGTTGTTCGCGATTATCCAATGGCTCGAAAGTCTCTGATAAAAAAACCTGCCCCTTTTCGTGCACTGAATGATGTGAGCTTCAACATTTACAAGGGTGAATGTCTGGGACTCGTAGGGGAGAGTGGATGTGGGAAATCCACCTTATCACGTGCAATCATGGGTTTGGATGACACACAGGGTGGTGTGATAACACTTAATGGAAGGGATGTTTTCGCCGATGAGACGGCCCGAGAAAAAATGCAAGTTGTGTTTCAAGACCCCTATGGATCTTTTAATCCGAGACACAAAGTGGGTCGTCTTGTTTCTGAACCCTTTTTTCGTTTGGGACGGTCAGCCACAAACGATGAGATCGTGGAGAGTTTAGTTTCTGTTGGCCTTGAGGCCGAAGATCGGAATAAATACATCCATGAATTTTCGGGTGGGCAGAGACAGAGAATTGCTATTGCTCGTGCTTTAATCATAAAGCCTGAGCTTATCATTCTCGATGAGGCAGTATCAGCTCTCGATGTTTCGATACGAGCGCAGATACTCGATCTGTTGGCAAAACTTTCTACAGAGCGAGGTTTGACCTATCTTTTCATTACTCACGATCTCACTGTTGTCAAAGCCATTTCAGATCGTGTTCTTGTGATGAGAGATGGGAGGATCATAGAGCATGGTGATACAAAAACGGTTTTTCATTCACCGCATCATGATTACACTAAAAAATTGATTGCGTCTGCGCCACAAATCCAGCCTGTGGAAGGTATAAACATATGAATGAAATAGATTTTTGGCGGTTGAGTGCAGTTGAAATATCACGACTGACGCGAGTGGGTGATATTTCTGCGGAGCAGGTTACACAATCGCACGTTGATAGAATGGCGAAAATCAACCCACAACTGAATGCAGTGGTTGAAGACCTCAGCACGGCTGCGCTTGAAAGGGCGTGTTATTTAGACGCCAAAAGAGCGTCAGGAGCTGAACTCGGACCGCTCCACGGTGTCCCGGTGACGATTAAGATCAATGTCGATCAGGCCGGATCACCAACCTCAAACGGAGTATTTGCATTCAAGGATATTATCGCTGAAAAAAATGCGCCCCTCGTGACTAATTTATTAAATGCTGGTGCCATTGTGATAGGGCGTACGAACACACCTGAATTTTCGTTTCGGGCGGAAACTGAAAACAGGCTTTATGGTAGAACTCATAATCCTTGGGGTTTACATGCTTCACCGGGTGGGTCTTCCGGCGGCGCTGGCGCTGCCGTTATGTCAGGAATTGGTGCCTTAGCGCATGGTAACGACATAGGCGGTTCTTTACGTTTTCCTGCCTATGCAACAGGAGCCGTAACGATAAAGCCGGGACTAAATCGCGTGCCTGCATGGAACCCAAGTCAAAAAGTCGAAAGAGGCGTTCTCGCTCAACAGATGTCAGTCCAAGGATTCCTCGCCCGTTCTGTCGATGACCTTAGGCTTGGAATGCAAACAGCCGTACAACCATGCTTGGGAGATCCTTTTCATGCGCCTGTGCCATGGGATGGAGAGCGTCTAAAAACGCCAGTCAAAGTCGCGTTTACTAAGAACATGTATGAATTCAATCTGGACCCAGAGGTTTCAAAAGCGCTTGATGAAGCAAAATCAGCACTTATTGATGCGGGATATGAGGTGGAAGAAGTGGATCTGCCGTTGCTAAGAGAGTGCGCAATGGAGGGATACCGTGCATTACTCACCGAAGTTTCGCATACAATTGGAGCTGATATTCAAACCCATGGTTCACCGGCGATCAAAATGGTATTTGAAGAGTATTACCGACAATTTCCTCAAATGGACAAAGAAGAGTTCGTTGAGGCGCTGGCAAAGCGAACTTACTATGCGCGCATGTGGTCTGAGTTTATGGATACTTATCCATTGGTCTTAACACCGTTTCTTCCAAATCCCATCTTTAAACCTGATCGAGATTTAGAAGGGGCAGAAGGGGTACGCGAAGTTTTAGGTGCAGCGCTTTACTCATATTCAATGAATTATGTAGGACTCCCGGCCGGAATTGTTCCGGCTCGCCTGTCAATTCTACAAGGTGGACAGCAACCGATTGGGGTGCAACTTGTTGGACAGCGATGGCGCGAAGATTTGATTTGTAATGCAATGGGAGAGATTGAAAGTCGTGTTGGGCGAATGTCGGAACCGCTGTGGGAGCTATTGGATTGACATGATTAAGACTACGAACACAAAGCGGAAGCGAAAAACGTTTTGCGTTCCATCTCCAAACGTCAACATAAACTCAACGCATTTGGCGTAATAGAATTGAGAGTGAACAATGACACTTAGACCATTAGGTGTTGAGCCTGAAAAATGTATGATTGGCGGCAGATGGATGTCTCCCGCAAATAATGAGTGTCTTTCACTCATTAATCCATCTGATGGTTCGGTCCTGTGGGAGCTATTGGATTGACGTGATTAAGATTACGAACACCAGGCGGACGCAAAAAGCATTTTGCATTCCATGTCCAAATGTCGACATAAACTCAACGCATTTGGCGTAATAGAATTGAGAGAGAACAATGACACTTAGACCATTAGGTGCTGCGCCTGAAAAATGCATGATTGGCGGCAGATGGATTTCTCCTGCCAATAATGAGTGTCTTTCACTTATTAATCCATCTGATGGTTCGGTCCTTTGTGATATTGCAAAAGGAAGCAAAGAAGATATCGACCAAGCTGTGTTCGCGGCAGAAAGCGCCTTACAAGGTATCTGGGGTAAAACAACAGCGGCAGAACGGGGACGAATTTTAGCGCGTTTAGGGCATCTTGTTCTTGAGCATAAGGATGAATTGGCAACTCTGGAAGCGCAGGATGTTGGAAAACCTTACAAACAGGCAAGAGCTGATGTACTAGCACTTGCGCGCTACATGGAGTTTTACGCTGGAGCAGCTGATAAGCTGCATGGCGAAACCATTCCGTATCTTGATGGTTACACTGTATATACTCTCCGAGAGCCACACGGTGTAACAGGACATATAATCCCCTGGAATTACCCTATGCAAATCATTGGAAGGTCGGTTGGTGCTGCACTGGCTACAGGCAATGCATGTGTACTTAAACCCGCTGAGGAAGCCTGCCTGACGGCTTTGGCTTTTGCAGAGCTTGCAAACAAGGCAGGTTTGCCTGACGGTGCTTTGAACGTGGTGCCAGGCTTGGGGTCTGAGGCTGGTGCAGCTCTGACGCGACATAAGGGTGTGCATCATATCTCTTTTACTGGTTCCGTCGAAGTTGGAAAATTAATTCAAAGGACAGCAGCTGATAATGTTGTTCCTGTCACGCTGGAACTGGGTGGAAAATCTCCTCAAGTAGTTTTTGAAGATGCAGATCTTGACGCATCTTTACCGTTTTTGGTCAATGCAGGCATCCAGAATGCGGGGCAAACCTGTTCAGCATCTTCGCGTATTCTTGTGCACCAAAGTCTTTATGAAGAGGTCGTGGTAAAA
Organism: Paracoccaceae bacterium; assembly: GCA_018222665.1. Lineage (GTDB taxonomy): Bacteria > Pseudomonadota > Alphaproteobacteria > Rhodobacterales > Rhodobacteraceae > HIMB11. The sequence goes on along the minus strand of JAAEZW010000044.1, from coordinate 2,613 downwards.
ATGGCCAAACGCTATAATGCACTGCAAGCAGGACCAGCCATGGATGATTGGGATGTAGGTCCACTTGTATCGCATCGCCAGAAGCAACTTGTTGAAGGATTTCTCGCAAAAGGTGAGGAGCTTGAGCTTGTGGGGCGAGGGAAGATTTTGGAGGATGCTCCATCAGGCGGTGCCTATGTCGCACCTAGCTTATTTGCAGGTGTGCATCCTGATCATATTTTAGCCCAGGATGAAATCTTTGGGCCTGTACAGGTCGTCATCCCCTTTCAGGATGAAGATGAAGCCGTTGCGATTGCAAATGGCACGAATTTTGGACTTGTAGCCAGTTGTTGGACGACAGATGGAGCCCGCCAGATGCGTATGGCCAAGAAGCTGCGCGCTGGTCAGGTTTTTCTTAACAACTACGGGGCTGGAGGTGGGGTGGAACTTCCTTTTGGAGGTACTGGTCTTTCTGGCCATGGGCGTGAGAAGGGGTTTGAAGCGCTTTATGGATTTACTACTCTCAAAACTGTTGCGGCTCTTCATGGATAGGATGTTTAGATGAGACTAAAAGGCAAAAAAGCTATTGTAACGGGCGGAGCCTCTGGATTTGGTGAGGGCATCGTCAGGAAATTTGTGTCTGAAGGCGCAGATGTTTTAATTGCTGATTTAAACATTGAGGCTGCGCAAAAGCTTTCAGATGAGTTGGGAACTGCAGTTCAGGCTTCCGAGACAAACGTGGCCAAGAATGACAGTGTGCTAAAAATGGTTGCTTTAGCTTCAGCTGAATTGGGTGGGGTCGACATATTAGTTAACAATGCTGGCATCACTCACTTACCCGCGCCGATGGAAGAAGTAAGCGATGAAGATTTCGACAAAGTATTTGCCGTCAATTGTAAGTCGGTCTTTTTGACGGCGAAGCACATTGTACCTATTTTTAAGAGCCAAAGGTCTGGGGTTATATTAAATGTTGCTTCTACAGCTGGAGTAAGTCCTCGACCTCACCTAAATTGGTATAATGCTTCAAAAGGTTGGATGAATAACGCTACAAAGGGTATGGCGGTTGAGCTTGCATCATCAGGTATCCGCGTGAATGCAATCAACCCAGTGGCGGGTGAAACACCACTCCTCAAAATGTTTATGGGAGAAGATACGCCGGAGATGCGTGCTAAATTCCTCTCAACCATTCCATTGGGGCGCTTCTCCACACCAGAGGATATGGGCAACGCAGCTTGTTTTCTTTGTTCTGACGAAGCCAGCATGTTAACTGGCGTTTGCATGGAGGTCGATGGTGGGCGCTGTATTTGACCCCGCAAGTCAACTTAGGTCGAGGAACTCCGCATTCATCACAAATAAGAAACAAAATGGTGTTTACGGAATTTTTAATATTGAAGCGGCAAATACATATCTCAGCCTTTGATGGTCAACTATTGTGCGGAATCATGAGTTGCGGATTTCAGCAGTAAATACCCAATTATCCCCGATAGAACCGACCCGCATGTCAACTTAGGTCGAGGAACTCCGCAGTCATCACAAATAAGAAATAAATCCGTGTTTACGGAATGTTCAATATTGAAGCGGCAAATACATATCTCAGCCTTTGATGGTCAACTATTGTGCGTAATGATGAGCCGCGGATTTCAGCAGTAAATACCCAATAATCCCCGATAGAACCGAACCTAAGACCACGCCCAATCGCACAGCATTCATCACATCAGCTGTCGTGAATGCCAGCGATCCGATGAACAAACTCATGGTAAAGCCGACACCTGTCAGGCAAGCAACACCATAAACATGTTTCCACGAAACGTTTTCAGGCAGTCGCGCAATCCCACTTTTGACACCAATCCATGTCGCTAAGAAGACTCCGATTTGCTTTCCAAGGAACAATCCTACAGCGATTCCCAATGTTAGTGGCTGTAGAAGGTCATCAATGCCAATGCCTGTGAAATTCACGCCTGCATTTGCAAATGCAAAAACTGGCAAAATCAGAAAAGCAACCCAAGGGTGAAGCCCATGTTCCATTTTATACAGAAGCGCTTCATCTTCATTTTTTGCCTTTAGTGGGATGGTAAATGCGATTAGCACTCCTGCCAAAGTCGCGTGAACGCCTGATTTTAGCACAAACACCCACACTATAATGCCTACCAACAAATAGGGCGCAGTGCGTTGGATCCCCAAGCGGTTTAGGGCAATCGCCGCCGCAAACCCAATCATAGAGATGGACAGAGCGTTGATTGAGAGTTCTGAGGTATAGAATATTGCGATGATCACAATTGCACCCAAATCGTCGATGATCGCGATTGCCAGCAAAAAGATTTTTAATGCAATGGGTGCCCGCGACCCAATCAACGCCAATATCCCTAGTGCAAAGGCGATGTCTGTGGCCGTTGGAATAGCCCAACCATTCAGATTTTCAGGCGTCCCCCAATTTACGATTGCAAAGATTATTCCAGGGACTGCCATGCCTCCAATGGCAGCCATGATTGGCAAAATTGCTTTATCAAAGCTTGATAATTCTCCAGCCAAAACCTCTCGTTTTATTTCGAGGCCTACGAGAAAGAAGAAAATCGCCATCAAGCCATCGTTGATCCATAAAATTGCGGGTTTTGCGATTTCAAAATTTCCTATACC
>JAAEZW010000468.1 GCA_018222665.1 Paracoccaceae bacterium | reverse complement strand
ATGCGCGTACCGATGAAACCCATGATGAGGCCCTGTTCAATCAGATCCCAGAGGAACGCCGCCGCGTTGCACGGGGCATCGAAGTTGGCCAGATCTTCTATTTTGGAACAAAATATTCTGAATCGATGAACGCCATGGTTCAGGATGCAGAGGGCAATAATGTACCCGTCCATATGGGCAGTCACGGGATTGGTGTATCACGCCTGATCGGCGCATTGATCGAGGCGAACCACGACGAGAATGGCATTATCTGGCCCGAAGGGGTCACGCCGTTCCATTGCGGGATTGTGAACCTGAAACAGGGGGATGATGAGGCAGATGCCGCCTGCGATAGCCTATATAAATCCCTGATCGCGCTGGGTCTTGATCCGCTTTATGATGATCGCAAAGAGCGGGCAGGGGGCAAATTTGCGACTATGGATTTGATTGGTTTGCCATGGCGCATCACCGTTGGTCCCCGTGGTTTGAAAAACGGCGTGGTTGAAGTGACGAACCGTCGGACAGGTGAAAGCGAAGAGATGCCACCAGAACAGGCGGTTCAGAAAATTCACGCGATTTATGCCGCAATTTAATCGTTGGGGTTCATCCTATGTGGGATGAACCCAACTGACCCAGCGTCCGTGAAAATCCGCACGTCCAACATCGTGCACTTGACCACCAGGCCAAAGTTGCAGGGTCAGCTTTGCGCCCTCTAAATCATCTGAAATTTCCATGGACATATAGCCCAAGGGTCGCTCAGGCGTTGCGCGATCCCCCGCCTGCGCAAGCGCATATGCGCTTCTGTCCTTACTCTCTTGCGGGAAATATTGCAGAGCGATTGTGTGGAACACAAAATGTAATGTGCCATTACGCTGTTTGCTTAGTCGATTTGGCAACCAATCCACGGCATCTGCTTGTTCCACCATTGTGGTTTGATGAGGGGCGATGTGTTTGATGCGGGCTAATCGATCACATTGATCTGCCCATGTATAGGACAAGAGCCGCAAATAATCCAAACGATCAATCGGCTTCAACGGATTGATGTCGGCACCTGCTCGGTCGATAATTTTTAGCGGCTGTTGTGCAGGGATCACACCCATCCAGTCAGGGGACAGGGTGACAATTGGGTCGTCCGCAGGCTGTAATGTGCGCCCAGCATTCAAGGAGCAGCGGTCAAGCAACAAATTAAATCCTGCACTTGCGCCAAACTCGCTGAGCATGACGGGCATCGGGTAACGTGACAGGCAATAGTTTAACCCCGCCAGTATCGGGGCGGCACGGCGCACTTCGCTGGTTTGCGGTGTGGATTTCAACCATACGCGAATGAATTGTTCGTGTTGTCGAAAGGCGCCCACAACCGCGTTCCATAACGACTCATCAGAGGCTGTGTTTGGCGGATATACCTCGACTAAACCGTGCTTGATTCTTTCAAGGGCAAGCGCATGCAGTGCCGCGCAAAGGCATAGGGGTAAAACACCACTAGTGATGCCTGCATCCTTTTCCCAATCTGCAAATAACCCCAGACACACCTCATGCTGCGCACAGTTCTGGCCGATTATCCGCATCAGGCGGGACATGAATGTGGATCCCAGCGTTGCGCAGATTCTGGAT
>JAAEZW010000467.1 GCA_018222665.1 Paracoccaceae bacterium | reverse complement strand
GGGTTAGGTGTGTTGTGGATCATCGGTTAATCCCGAAACGATGCAACATACGACTTGCTGAATCCTGAATACCCATCACTGACCTGACCCAGATGCGCGGCAGTCATGTCATGCAGTACTGGCAATTTATGAAACGGAACCGATGGCATCGCATGATGTTCCGCGTGATAGGGCATGTTCCACGCCACAAACCGCACGACACGTGTTGTAAGTGTGGTGCGTGTGTTTAAAAACATGTCCTCCACCTCGGGGCAGCGTCCGTGCTCGGCGAGCAGATAAAGGCGCAACGCTGGAAACCCAAGGATCAGCGGCACAATCCACAGCCAGAGCAGGGCGATGGGCGTAATCGCAAAAACAACGGCATAGGCCACAATCAACATTACCGCTTCTGCACGTAGGGCCCACCGTTTGAGCGGTGGGATATAAGACGCAGTAAGCGGCGCAAGGCTGTTCCCGATTAAGGTTGTGACCTTGACCCACCAATAATCCACGGTGCTAAGATGGCGTAAAAGCGCGCCCCAGCTGCCTGGCTTTTCAAGACCCTCCAATTCGGGGTCTTTGCCTGCGATATTGGTGTATTTGTGATGTGCCAGATGGAAATAGCGAAACCATACAAATGGTTGAAACAATAGAAACGCAATCAAATGTCCAACAACGCTGTTTAACCAAAGGGATCGGAACGGTGTATTGTGGGTGCATTCATGTTGCAATGTGAACAAAAACGCGATCAGGATACCATGTGGGATCAATATAATCTGCCACAGGGGTAGGGCGAACAAGATCCACGAACCCGTCACACCCAGCACTGCGCAGTACAGCATCAGATGGCGCAAGCCATGCGCGTCAGAACGGGCATTCAACCGCGCCTTATCCTTGGAGTTTAGAGTTTTGATAAAGCTTTTATGATCCATCGCACCCGCCTAATTGTCCCGATATTCAGTATCCCATTTGCATTTCAATTCAAGCATTTCGTGACCTACGGCACTTGGCTCCTAATTTTACGGTTATGGCGAAACGCACCTATGAATCTGATGCGCAATATGTGGAAACGGTCGATGATCTGGATGACATCGTGCAGGATAAGCGTGAAGGATGGCGGCAAACAAATAGCAAGGCGAGGCGGCGACAGCGGCGGTATAAAAAGCGACTGACACATGAATTGGTGAAACGACACGGTTGGGACGCGTCAGAGGATGATCTGGATTAGGTATCCAGACTGACACTTACGATTTGAACCTCTTCATAAATTTCAAGCGCACTTGCGACGGACGCGGCGGCCTGCATGGCGGCGTCAGATGTTGCATAGCTTCCCAGTTCTTTAAACATCAAGCCACTGTCAAATCGCGTACTGACCGAAACCAACATCAAAAGAGTGCTGCCCGCCTGAGCGCCCACAATGACAAATGTTTCAACGCTGGAATTATTGGTCAGCTCATGAATTTTCGACAAAAGGGTGGGTGAATACATCCTCAATTCCTCCGTCTGCATGAACTAACGCAAGCGGGTCATGTGACAAGATATTTAACCAAAATTTGGAATATTTGGAGCGGGCGATGAGATTCGAACTCACGACATTTACCTTGGCAAGGTATTC
>JAAEZW010000466.1 GCA_018222665.1 Paracoccaceae bacterium | reverse complement strand
GTTTTATGGAGTATGCGCAGGCCAAAGAGGGCGTTTGGTTCGCGACCCGCCGCGATATTGCAAAACACTGGATTGAAAATCATCCGCCTGTTCATTTTGATCGACCCAGTCAAATGTCACGCAAAAAATTCGTTGAAGCATATGGTTCGATTTTTGAGCATTCCGCATGGGTTGCCGAGGGCGCATATGATAGTGAACTGGCTGCTGCACATGACTGCACGGTCGGGTTACACAACGCAATGGCACGGGTTTTCAGACGCGCAGATCGCAAGGATCGCTTGGCCGTTTTGCGTGCGCACCCTGATCTGGCCGGCAAATTGGCAGCGGCCAAACGCCTGACCAAAGAAAGCACATCAGAACAGGCCTCGGCAGGCTTAGACGCATTGACAGATGAAGAGCGGGCGAAGTTCCAAGAACTGAACGCGCAATACGTGAAAAAGCATGGCTTCCCCTTCATTATCGCCGTGAGGGATCACAGCAAGCAAGGCATTTTGCACGCATTTGTGCGCAGGATTGGCAATGCCACCGAAATTGAATTTGAGGAAGCTTGCAAGCAAGTCGAACGGATCGCAGAGCTAAGATTAAGTGAGATCCTGCCATGAGTACAGAAATCATCATTGAACCACTTACCGCCGAGGCCTTCGCCCCATTTGGTGAAATTTTAGAGGCGGCTGGGACACCTGATAAAATCATAAATCAGGGCATGTGTGGACGCCACCATGACCTTGCCACACTGGATTTTGTTAATGGGCGTGCAGGTATCAGTATATTTGATGCCCAAGTTCGAACCCTGCCTTATGAACTAACGATGATGGAGCGCCATCCAGAAGGATCACAAGCCTTTGTCCCGATGTCGTATTTTCCGTTCCTGATCATTATTGCAGCAGATGCAAATGGCACTCCAGGCAAACCGCGTGCCTTCCTATCGAATGCAGGTCAGGGCATCAATTTTCACCGCAACACATGGCATGGCGTTTTGACACCGCTGCATGCGCCAGGTCTATTCTGCGTCATAGATCGGATCGGCGAAGGCGCAAATCTAGAAGAGATTTTCTTTGACACACCATATGTAGTTGTATCAAAGTCTTAGCAATTCGCCCGAAAAAGAGGCGGAACGCATAAATAACAGTCAATCAGGGGAGACTTATTATGACTGATAAAGCAATGGGAGCGTATAGCGATCCCAACTCAATGCCACCTATGGGTCAGGCGGTGCCACTTGGCCTGCAACACGTTTTGGCGATGTTTGCATCAAATGTGACACCTTCAATTATCGTGGCTGGAGCAGCGGGATTAGCTTTTGGCAGCGCCGAACAGATTTATCTGATTCAGATGGCAATGCTGTTTGCAGGGGTTGCAACGATTTTCCAAACAATGGGCTTTGGTCCAGTGGGCGCACGGATGCCAATCATGCAAGGCACCAGCTTTGCCTTTGTTGGTGTATTGGCTGGTATTTCAGCGACCCAAGGATTGGGCGTTGCCCTAACTGCGTGTATCATCGGTGGTCTTATTCACTTTGCACTTGGATCTGTTATCGGACGCATACGGTTTCTTTTCCCGCCACTTGTCACAGGTTTGGTGATTTTGGCGATTGG
>JAAEZW010000465.1 GCA_018222665.1 Paracoccaceae bacterium | reverse complement strand
TACTCCCTGTCTGACGCATATAGGCAAATGCCGAAGTTTATCCCCGACACCTGACAATGTGTGAGTTACCATGACATTCGGCACTATATTGCCGGGATCGTCAATGGCATCGTCCGGAAAAGTTGGTCACAAATGCGACAGTGCACATGTCAAATTGCGACATTTGGATGGCTGTCAAAGACCAATTTGCGTTTTTATTGTCTATTTTATCGCAGCCACTGGGCGAAAGAGCAGCCAATCCTTCATCTTGGATCGAAACCATGTGCGTTGGCGTTTCGCAAATTGTCGTGTGGCAATTGTAGCGGCCTCGCGTGCTTCGTCCAATGTCAGTTGTCCTTGAAGGTGGGCGATAAGTTCAGGCGCACCAATCGCGCGGTTTGAAAGCAGAGTTGGATCCCAGTTTTCCAAATTCTTTTGGGCTTCTTCCAATGCACCTGTTTCCAACATGATGTCAAAACGCTGCGCAATCCGTGCATTTAACCAGTCTTTTTCCATATCAAAAAGAATCGGTACACTGTTTGTAAGCGATAACAGAGGCGCAGGTGTTTCATCTTGCCAGGCGCGGATCCCTTTTCCTGTCGCGCGCTGCACCTCCCATGCGCGCTGCACACGCACGGGGTTCATCAAATCGATTGAACTTTGTGTGCGTTTGTCGATTTCGGGAATCAATGCCTCAAATCCCAGATCCGCAACAATTGCATCCGCTTCAACGCGAATATTGGCAGGGGTTGCGGGAATTTCGGCCAATCCTTGGGTTAGGGCGGTAAAATATAATCCTGTACCCCCGACAATGATGGGCCGTTCTGAGGTGTTCAAAAACGGCTCTACCTCGCGCAACCACGCGCCAACCGAATAATCCGCAGCATAGGGTAGGTGTCCGTAAAGCACATGTTTCGCGCGGGCTTCATCCGCTGCATCAGGACGTGCAGACAGAACGCGCCAGTTTTCAAAAACCTGCAATGCATCTGCATTGATAATCGTACCGCCAAACCGTTCCGCACATTCCAAGGCCAGCGCCGATTTGCCCGAGGCAGTGGGGCCCGCGATGAGTATAGGTGCGCGTGTCGGCGCATTTTCAATTGCAGCCCATGAAAATTCACCTGTCATGTTTGTTTACCCTGCGTTAGATAGCGAAAATTTGGTAAGTTTTTGTGTATTTGCAATTGTTGCATTGAAACTGGTGCGCTTTTCGGACATTTTGTGCGCAATTTTATCGGCAAACCGCAGGAGTGCAATATGTCAGACCAGCCCGCCCCAAAAGCAGCCTTCAAACGCGTAATGCTAAAAATTTCGGGTGAGGCGTTGATGGGGGATCAGGGATTTGGTTTGCACCCCCCAACCGTAGAGCGCATCGCCAAAGAGGTGAAAACCGTTCACGACATGGGCGTGGAAATCTGCATGGTGATCGGTGGTGGCAACATTTTCCGCGGCCTGTCAGGCAGCGCCCAAGGGATGGAACGTACGACAGCCGATTATATGGGGATGTTGGCCACAGTTATGAACGCGCTGGGCATGCAAAGCGCGCTTGAAGGCTTGGGCGTATTTACCCGCGTGATCAGTGCGATCCCCATGGATCAGGTGTGTGAACCCTATATC
>JAAEZW010000464.1 GCA_018222665.1 Paracoccaceae bacterium | reverse complement strand
CCCGAACCGCGCGAACCTTTACCCCAGCCAATGGAAATGCATCTATTGACGCCGCGACGTTACGCAGAGTGTCGCAGAATGCGTCCATATCAACGTCTGGTTCAACATTCGCTGAGTAATCAATCATCAGGTGCGGCATTGAAATATCCTTAACATCGCAATCATTAACATGTTAAATATATTGCATCAATTGAGTCAATCGTTATTATGTAGCTATGAAGCAACTACCCTCGACACAACGATCATTGCCAATCGCGCTTATTCGAGCACGTGAAAATGTGATGACCCCAATTCGTCAAATGTTGAGCGAAAGTGGCCTGACCGAACAACAGTGGCGTGTTTTGCGTATTCTGGACGAACATGGTGCGTTGGAACCCTCTCAACTGGCCAAGCATGCGGCTCTCTTACTGCCCAGCCAGACACGGATTGTCCAATCCATGGCACAAAAGGGGCTAGTGGAACGACGCGAACATCGAAATGATCGCAGGCGCACAGTGATCGAAATCACAGATGTGGGTCAGGCGATCATCAATGATAACGCCGCGAAAGCCGCCGAAATTGCCGCGCAAATTCGCGATAAACTTGGCCCACGGCGGTTTGAAACGCTGTTAGATATTCTTGATGATCTGCGCGATCTAGAGTGATTGAAACCCAGTCCGCAAGGCTGCCAAAATTGTGTCCACGTCCTTAGCCGTCAGAACCAAGGGGGGTGATAAAATGACATTCGGTCCCGATACGCGGATCATTGCGCCACTTTCATAAGCGGCCTTTTGCAACTTAACTGGTGTCGCCTTATCAATTGGTTTTTTCGTTGTGCGGTCGGATACCAGTTCAAGTGCGCACATCAATCCATGTCCACCACGCACATCCCCAATCTCGTCAAATTCATCATACAGTTTTTGCAGACCTTCAAACAACTGTTGACCACGCGCGGCGGCGTTGTCTTTTACATTTAAACGCAGTGTTTCCGTGACACATGCAATTGCCGCAGCGGCCCCAACTGGATGGCCAGAATACGTATAACCATGCCCAATGGCGGCTTTGCCCTCGGTGTCGCCCTCAAACACCTCAACAACATGATCTGCAATCATAACCGCGCCAAAGGGAAAATATCCATTGGTGATCGCCTTGGCCGTGCACATGAAATCAGGTTTGACACCCCAGTGCCGTGAACCTGTCCAACTCCCTGTGCGCCCAAAGGCCGTGATAACCTCGTCCGCAATCAGAAGGATGCCGTGTTGATCACAGATTTTGCGCACGCCTGGCATAAAGCTTTCATGTGGCGGAATAACGCCCCCTGCGCCCAAAATTGGCTCCATTATCAATGCGGCAATCGTATTGGCACCTTGAAACGCAATTTCATCCTCTAGCGCTTGCAAACATAACTGCGCAAGGCGTTCTGGATCCGTTTCATTAAACGGATTGCGATAGGTGTAGGGTGCGGGAATATGGAAACACCCCGGCATCAGCGGTTCATAGGCGGTGCGAAAATTCGCATTTCCGTTTACAGATGCGCCGCCGAAATGCGTACCGTGATACCCCTTTTTCAACGACAGATATTTCGTACGCGATTCTTGCCCTTTGATTTTATGATAT
>JAAEZW010000463.1 GCA_018222665.1 Paracoccaceae bacterium | reverse complement strand
ACGTCGTGTGGCCCTATGGACCGCATTGTGTGATTTTTCGGGCATCTGGCAAGTGGAACAGGTCTGCGCCACGCTTACCGATTTTGCAGACCGTGCGGTGCGATGCGCGTTTGATCACGCAATTTCACAACAAATCTCGCGTGGCAAATTGCCGGGACTGGCGCGGGATGCACATCCGCACGATACGGGATTGTTTGTATTGGCCATGGGCAAAATGGGCGCAGGTGAATTGAATTATTCCTCTGACATTGATCTTATTTGCCTCTTTGATGAGGCGCGTTTTCCAGTGGATAATTTTTTTGACGCACGGGCTGCGTTGATCAAGGCCACGCGCACCGCGACGGCCCTGTTAAATGATATTACCAGCGATGGATATGTGTTTCGCACCGATTTGCGCCTGCGCCCTGATCCCGCCGTCACACCGGTTTGTATGGGTGTTGAGGCGGCAGAACGATATTACGAAAGCCTGGGGCGTACATGGGAACGCGCGGCCTATATCAAGGCGCGTGTTTGCGCAGGGGATCAGGCCGCGGGCGAGGCGTTTTTGAAATCTATGCGCCCTTTCGTGTGGCGCAAACATTTGGATTTTGCCGCGATCCAAGATGCCCATGCCATGCGATTAGGGTATCGCGAAAAAATCGGTCAAAGCCGCATAACTTCCATTTCGGGTCACAACGTAAAACTGGGATTGGGCGGCATACGAGAGATTGAGTTTTTCACCCAAACCCAACAGCTAATCGCAGGCGGACGTGATCCCGATTTGCGGGTGCGGGGGACGAAGGACGGTTTGCAACAACTGGCGGTCAAGGGGTGGATTACGACCGATTTAGCGGATGGTTTGTACCAATATTACCGCGATCATCGGAAATTGGAACATCGCTTGCAGATGGTAAATGATGCCCAAACCCACGATCTGCCCTCAACGGATGCAGGGTTTGAACGCTTGGCCGCGATGATGAATACAGCGCCGGGCGCGTTGAAAACCGCGTTGAAGGATCGGTTTGAAACTGTTCACGATCTGACCGAAGGGTTCTTTGCAAAAGCACCTGCGCCAGAACCCACTGGGCCAGAAGAAACCGCAGATGAGGAAAAAATCACGCAAAGCTGGCCCAGTTATCCCGCATTGCGCAGCGAACGTGCCTATACCCTGTTTCAAGAGTTGCGCCCAGAATTGATGGCGCGGTTGCGTGCCGCGTCCTTTCCAGATCAGGCTTTGGTGGCCTTTGACCGCTTTTTGTCCAAACTGCCTGCAGGCGTTCAATTGTTTTCGTTGTTCCGCGCAAATCCGCAAATGATTGATTTATTGATCGACATTCTGGGCACCGCGCCCAGTCTGTCAGAATATCTTTCTCAAAATGTCCAAGTTTTGGACGCGGTGATTGGGGGCAGCTTTTGGGATGATTGGCCAGGGGAAGCAGAACTGCGGGACCAACTAATTTGGCGTTTGGCGGCCGAAACCGATTACGAACGGCAATTGGACCTGTCCCGCCGTTGGAGCAAAGAATGGCATTTCCGTATTGGCGTCCATGTACTTCGTGGCCTCATTGATGCGGGACAAGCGGGACGGGAATATGCCGATTTGGCGCGAGCCACATTGGGCGGGATATGG
>JAAEZW010000043.1:2823-10741 GCA_018222665.1 Paracoccaceae bacterium | reverse complement strand
AGCTTTGCAGGATCACACTCAGATGTTTGTAATACCCTGACGCCGATTGGTGACTTAGGCAGCTTCTCTGGTGAAGTAATAACTATCGCCGGCTCAATCACTGGCGGCCAAGATGAAGAGATGCTTCTGAATACTATTAGCTGTTTCGAGAAAGCGACTGGTGCCAAAGTAGAATACTCCGGTTCGCGTGACTTCGCTGCACTTATTGTTGCGGATCTTCGCTCAAACAACGCGCCCAATATTGCAATCTTCCCGCAGCCTGGCTTGGCCGGAGACATGGCTAAAGAAGGGCACCTAGTCCCTCTCGGTGACGCGACTGCAAGTTGGATGGCAGAAAACTACGGCGCAGGCCAATCATGGGTCGACCTAGGGACATATGCGGACGCAAATGGTAACAAAAATATGTACGGTTTTGCGTTCAAAATGGACCTAAAGTCTTTGGTTTGGTACTCACCAGAGCAGTTTGAAGACAACGGTTATGAGATCCCAGGGACTATGGAAGATCTTATCGCTCTTTCTGATCAAATGGTCGCAGATGGAAATACACCATGGTGTATCGGTGTTGAGTCAGGGAACGCAACTGGCTGGACAGCGACAGACTGGATGGAAGACCTGATGTTGCGCACAACGTCGCCTGAAAACTATGATCGCTGGGTATCAAACGATCTACCGTTTAACAGCCCGGAAGTTTTGAACGCGATGGAAGTTTATGGTCAATTCTCGCGAAATGATGATTACGTAGCCGGCGGTGCGGCATCAGTTGCGACAACGTTCTTTGGTGATGCACCAAAAGGTTTGTTCACTTCACCGGCCAGCTGTATGATGCATCGTCAAGCATCATTCATTCCAGCATTCTTCCCTAAGAAAGGCGAAGAAGTCGCAAACGGTGAAGCAGACTTTTTCTATTTTCCACCATATGCTTCTAAAGACTTGGGCAACCCAGTATTGGGAGCGGGCACCCTTTGGACAATGACCAAAGACTCACCCGCAACGCGCGCATTTTTTGAGTTTATGAAAGAACCATCTGCGCATGAGGCGTGGATGTCACAAGGGACTTTCTTAACAGCTCACAAAGGCGTAAATCTTGATGCTTATGCAACTCCTGCACTACGTAAACAGGGCGAGATTTTGGCAAACGCGACAACATTCCGCTTTGACGCTTCTGACCTAATGCCAGGTGCGATCGGTGCAGGCGCGTTCTGGTCAGAAATGACAGCTTTTGCAAACGGTCAAGATGCAAAAACAACTGCCGACAACATCCAAGCAGCTTGGGACGCAATCAAATAATTTAGGTTGCGAATATTATAATGAAGGGGCGCAGTTGCGCCCTTTCCTCAATTTGAAACATCATTAAATCGTTTCGGACCTACTCATGCATTCAATTAAAACTGTAATCGCCGGCAATGGTTTGGCAATTCTATTAACCGTGGTTGTCCTGTTACCCACCACGGCTGTTTTTGCTTTCATAGCGTCTGCGCCAATTGATGACTTATTTGCGGATATCGGCGTGTGGTTCCATCAGAATTATCAATGGAAATTCGATGAATTTGACACCATTGAACGCTTTACAAAAATAGGATTTGCTTTAAGGGCGATTATCATATCCGTAGGCATTTCTTTCTTGTATTTTTGGATTACTAATTGGCTTAATCACGGACTTGCACGTATTCGATCAAAAGGATCAATAGGAAAACAATCTTTAGTAATTGAGTCAATTCAGCCTTGGATATTCGTAGGACCGGCATTAACGCTACTGATACTGTTTTTACTAATCCCCGCATTCGCCACCCTCAGCCTTTCTTTTCAAGAGGCTGATGGGACCCCAACAATACGAAATTATGCATTTCTATGGGATCCGTCCGCTTTGGGATATGTGCAATTTCGGTTGGCGATGCGAAATAGTTTAATGTGGCTAATACTCGTGCCGACCTGCTGTATTTCGCTAGGCTTATTAATTGCAGTGCTCGCTGACTCTGTCCGTTGGGGAATAGTAGCAAAAACTATTATTTTTGTTCCACTTGCAATATCATTCGTAGGCGCCGCAATTATATGGCGCAATATTTTTGCAGGTGGTGGCATTGAAGCACAACAAACGATTAATGGCTTAACACCGTCTTATCAAATTGGTTTACTTAAAAATATTCTTGGTCACCCACCATCGTATAACGAGCCCTTATACAATCTGAAGTTCTGGGGTAACTTTTTTTTAATGTGGATACTGGTTTGGGTTCAAACAGGCTTCGCAATGGTGATTTTCTCCGCGGCCCTCCGTGGAGTACCACAAGACACCATTGAAGCAGCCACAATTGATGGGGCCAGTCCATATCAAATGTTTTTCCGAATAAAACTCCCTCAAATCTACTCCACTGTCGTGGTCGTGTGGACAACATTGATCGTGCTCGTTTTGAAAATGTTCGATATTCCATATGCTTTATCGGCAAATGATGATGATAAATTGTTACTTGCAACTATGATGGAAAATGCGCGTAACAATTGGTCAATTGGTGGCGACAATGTCGATAACTTATTTGCATCAATTGCAATTATGTTAATGCTAACCGTTATTCCAAATATGGCTTTCAATGCTTGGCGCATTAGACGCGAGCAAAAAGAAATCGGACATTAAGGGTAAGATTATGATGATATCTCGTTCATTACGGCACATTGTGTTAGCATTGATAGTGTTTATTTGGATAGTGCCCTTCGTCGCATTAATTACTACTTCACTAAGGTCCGAGGTCGCTTCAAAAACTGCGGGTTTTTGGACAGCTTTTACACCGACAGAACTAGGCCACAGTTTTAGTACCCATGAAAAGAATGAGGCCGAAAAGTTAACCGTCATGACGGGAAATATTTTTGAACGGCTTAATAAAGATGACCCCAGTTTTCCCGTAACAGGCGATGTAAATTCAATCTTGTTCAAGGGTCGCATTCCTGACCCTGAGAACCCAGACAAAACCATACTGATCCGTAAATTGGTTCCTGCTGGCGAGGTTATGGATGTTCGTGGTGGGGGTTTTGTGTTTCAGGAAAATGGTGATTTTACGTGGACCTTCCCCGAAGAAACCGCGCCTAAACCCAAGAAGTTAGATGCATTCATAGATCAAGACCCTGTTTTTGGTTCGGATGCCTATGTCGAGGTTTTGTTCAACAACAAAAACGTTCCTAACGCGCTAATTTCATCTTTTATCGTTACGATCCCTGCGACAATCATTCCAATCACCATTGCTGCATTTGCAGCCTATGCCTTTGCATGGATGTCATTCCCGGGGCGTGACTGGTTATTTGTAATAGTTGTTTCATTAATGGTCGTGCCGACTCAACTTGCTTTTTTACCTATATTGCAAGGCTTCAGCGGAATTGCTTCTTGGGCAACACAATTAAAGCAGTGGCTCACAGATTGCGAATTAACTAACAGCTGTGAAGTCGCATCAAAATCGTTTGCTAGTTTGTGGATTACACACACTGCATTTGCAATGCCTTTAGCAATATATCTCTTAAGAAATTACATTGTAAATCTTCCAAAGGAACTCTTGCAAAGCGCTCGTATCGATGGAGCAAATCATCTTCAAATATTCACCAAAATAATTGTACCGCTGTCTGTACCTGCACTCGCTTCATTCAGTATTTTCCAATTTTTGTGGGTTTGGAATGATTTGATCGTAGCCCTGTATATCGGACCAAATAATGCAACTGATAAAGTCTTTCCAATACGATTGCAAAATCAGCTAGGTACATTCAAAGATCAACTTCACCTACTAAACGCGTCGGCAGTGATATCGATGATAATTCCTGTCATCGTCTTCTTGTCAATGCAACGCTATTTCATTCGCGGCCTCTTGGCCGGATCCGTTAAGGGTGGATAAATAATGTCAGATCTTAAATGGTGGGAAACTGCCGTCATTTATCAAATTTATCCTCGTTCTTATCAGGATTCGAATGGGGATGGGATTGGTGACCTGAAAGGGATCACATCGCGGTTGGAATATATCGCGGGATTAGGAGTTGATGCAATTTGGATTAGCCCATTTTTCATATCGCCTCAACGGGATTTTGGGTATGATATTTCAAACTATTGCGACATAAATCCTGAATACGGGACGCTTGCTGATTTTGATGAAATGATCGCAAAAATTCATGACCTCGGTATGAAATTAATGATCGACATCGTTCCAGCACACTGTTCGGATTTACACCCCTGGTTTGAAGAAAGCCGCCAATCGCGTGATAATCCAAAAGCAGATTGGTTTCATTGGGTCGACCCAAATCCTGATGGCACAGTTCCGAATAATTGGTTATCGTTCTTTGGTGGCCAAGCATGGAGTTGGGAACCCCGTCGTCAACAATACTATCTACACAACTTTTTATCAGAGCAGCCGAATTTGAACCACGCCAATCCAGAGGTGCGTGAGGCGTTGAACCAGGTTGCACGGTTTTGGTTTGATCGTGGTGTCGATGGCTTCCGTTTGGATGCGGTTCATACAATCAATGGCGATCAGGCACCTTATTTGGATAATACTGCAAATCCAGATTTTGTTCCCGGTGACCTACCACAACAACAACAACCATTTTTCCGTCAATTGCATGATGTTGCGCAGCTAAATCAGCCGGCAATTCAGACATTCAGCGAAAATTATCGAAAAATCGCCGATGAATATGATGGCGATCGGTTTTTGATGGGTGAAGTGGACGGTGACAAAGGCCGCGCCATGGAGGTAAGCAAAACCTTTACCGATACTGGACGGCTACACGCGACCTATAATTTTGATCTATTGGCATGGGGTGGGTTGAATGTTGTTGGCCTGCGCGATGCGATCAACAATGCGGTTGATGTGTTTAATGGCTCTGGTCGCTTATGCTTTGCCTTTTCAAACCATGATGTTCCACGCTCGGCAACGCGCCAACTTGCTGCACTGGGTCTTGGTCCTGACCAAAGCGATGCAATGCAACTGTTGCTGCTTAAACTGGAAACCTGTCTAATCGGTTCAAGTTGTGTTTATCAGGGCGAGGAACTCGGGCTTGAAGACGTTACGGATATCCCTGTAGAGCAAATGCAAGACCCCTGGGGTGTAAAATTTGCACCAGCGTTTTTGGGACGCGACACCTGCCGCACGCCGATGGTTTGGGAAAAATCCAATCAACACGGTGGGTTTTCAACAGCAGATGCGACATGGCTGCCTGTATCCAGCCAACATTTGCAGCGCGCTGGATTGGACATGGCCCAAACAGATGGATCCATCTATCAACAATTTGCGCAATTCTTGGCTTGGCGCAAAAATCAGCCGGCTATCATGAATGCCAATACGATGAGCGGCGTAAGCGGCGACGCGCGTAGATTGGTATTTGATCGTATCAGCGATGCGCAAACTCTGCGCTGCACCTTTGATTTTGACACACTAACTGCATCCTTTGAGGAGATTTAATTTGGCACAGGTAGAACTTAGAAATGTTGAGAAGACATTCGGCAAAACCCGCGTCATCCGCGACGTTGACCTGTCTATCGACAAGGGTGAGTTTGTTGTTTTTGTGGGGCCATCTGGATGCGGTAAATCAACCCTACTGCGCCTGATCGCGGGATTAGAAAGCCTGACAAGCGGTGAAATCATCATCGCCGACCGTCCAGTTATGGATCTACCACCATCTGAACGCGGCATTGCGATGGTTTTCCAATCCTATGCGCTTTACCCACACATGAGCGTTTTTCACAACATGGCCTTTTCGCTAAGCTTGCAAGGCGTTGCCAAGGCCGAAATTCAAGAACGTGTGGAGGCCGCTGCTAAAATTTTGCAAATGGAACACCTGCTGGATCGCCGTCCCGCTGCACTTTCCGGTGGTCAGCGTCAGCGTGTTGCAATCGGACGTGCGATTGTGCGCAATCCAGATGTATTTTTATTCGATGAACCGCTGTCAAACCTTGACGCCGCGCTGCGCCATGACACCCGCGTTGAAATTGCAAAATTGCACAAACAACTGGGTGCAACCACGATCTATGTGACCCACGACCAAGTCGAGGCTATGACGCTTGCGGATAAAATCGTGGTTCTAAAAGACGGTGAAATCATGCAGGTTGGTTCACCGATGGATCTGTTCAATTTCCCGGATAATGAATTTGTGGCGGGCTTCCTGGGATCACCCAAAATGAATTTCTTTGATGGTGAATTAACAGATGCATCGACACATACATTCAGTGGATCAGGAATCCAGATAAGTGGTATGCGTCTTGTCGCGACTGAAAAATCAAACGGTGCTGCGGTTCGCATGGGTGTGCGGCCACAACATTTGGTTTTGGATCCCAACGGTCAGCTGAAGGGTACAGTGACACTTGTCGAACGCTTAGGTACAGAAACCGTCGTAGAGCTGCGCACCCATGAAGGAACACCATTCCGTTTTGCGGGACAAGATGTGCCCGAAATAGAAGTTGGTCAGGACCTCAGCTTTGGCTTTGATCCGTCACTGGCTCATCTATTTTAATTAGATCACCTTCATCCATTTCATCCTGATTTGCTCCCATCAAAAGTGGGAGCATTTCAATCCCTGTACTTGTCTGCATTTCATTTTGCGGCGCTTCCTTCCAGCTTAGGGTGTCCAGTGCATCACAGGATGAACAGACAGGCACCCAGTCGGAATGGATGGTGTTACACTTGTCACAAACCCACTGAGGTCCACGCGGAGCTGACAACGCTTTGGTCAGCCAGCCACGCACAACCTGGTCCGAGCTGCCTTCACCACGTTCAATCGCGGCCATGATCGTTAGGGCACGTGCATCGGGTTCGTTCTCCACGATATCCCCCAATGCGCGTCGCGCCTCTGGGAAATCTTCGGCAGCGAGGTTCAGTTCAGCCATCATCAAACGTGATTCAACGTGATCTGGGCTCAACTTTGAAAGCTGCGCAAAACGCTTTAGGCGCTCTTGCGGCGTTTCGTTTGGTGCAATTTCCGAAAAGGCCGCTGCCAAATCAGGATGTGGCTGACTTTCCCATGCCTTTTTAATCACGCGAACTGCCAATTTTGGCTTGCCCTGCGCGATATACTCACGCGCCGCCATCGCTGCTGCGGGCACCAAATCTGGTGACAGACGGTTCGCTTCAATCGCCGCTTCTCTTTTCTCGATTGAATTTTCTTCGTCGATGACATCCGCTGCTTGAGACAACGCCAAAACAGCCTCTCGGCGTTTATGAACATCACGTGGGATTTTCCCCTGCTTCAGTTTCGCACCAAGGGTTTTGCGCGCACCCTGCCAATCATGCGATTTCGCCTGAAGCTGTAGCAAAACATCCTGCACCTCTTCGTGCTTGGGCTTTAATTCAAAGGCTTTTTGCGCCAGTTTAAGCGCCACATCAGTATCGCCCGTCGCAAGACGTTGTTTCATGATGCCGCGGACACCCACAAATCGGGTTTGGGGATCCTTAATCAATTCTTTGTAAATCTGTTCGGCACGTGTCTTATTTCCCGACATTTCCGCAGCCTGCGCCGCAAGCAAGTTGGTCAAAGTTGGCTGCTGCAGGTACCGCTCTGCCTGACCTGCCTTGGTCATCGCAGCATCCGCATCACCCGACGCAAGGGCCATCATTCCTTCGGACAATGCACGATACCCGCGCCGTTCACGGGATCGATTAAAATAGCGCGAAATCGCCGTATCATCACCGTTGATAAAACGCAGAGTTGCGACAAGCAGCGACATCAATTTCAAACCAACCCAAATCAACACGACCAAAAGCGTTAAAACAATGACTGCTTCAATTGCACTAAGGGTGTATTCAACCCCACCCAATGTGATCATCAAATCACCGATGATCGTATTTTCGCCGTCCATCAAATATGTAGCGCCAAAGGCAATAGCCACCACAATCATGAGGAATAACACAATTTTAAACAGTGATGTCAGCATGACTTAGTTTCCTATTTCTTGGCTTAAAAT
>JAAEZW010000043.1:0-2291 GCA_018222665.1 Paracoccaceae bacterium | reverse complement strand
CGCTGTGCCTCTAGTGTTTCTTTCAGGCGTTTCACTTCGTCCTGATACTGTGCGACCAATTCATCAGGTATAGCAGACTCAATTGTGCTTTTTTCTAATGCGGCAAGACGCTTATCAAAGTTTTCAAGCTGCGATGCGATTTCTGAAAATCGCTGATCATAGCCAGTGTTCAGGTCATCAAGATCGGATTGGAACACATCACCTACTGCACGTTGATCAACGTCTGTAAGACGCCCCTCTAATGCGTTTAAACGCGTATCTATGCCTGTGATTTGACCAGTCGTTTCATCGCGAAACTGTGCAACATCGGGATGCACTGGCCAGATCGGGTTAGAGGGTTGGGACAAAAATGCAGCACCAAATCCAAGACCAGCACAAATAAATCCTGAGACGACCAATGGTACAGCACCACTTGATTTCCGTTCAGTATCGAATTCCTCTAAAGCATCAGCGACAACATCCTCTGATGGTTCATCGCTAACAGCTTCCTGCATGTCTTCTACAACTACCGCATCCTCGATATTTTGGGTTTGATCATCAATCGGCTCAACAGCTTTTTCATCTTTTTCATCTGTCATTCCAATACTCCAACAACAATAAAGCTTTCTGTCTCAAACCACATAACGTCGCCATGCATTCGCCACGCAATTCAACATTGCGGCCCCACTCGGTTTTTGCGCAATTTCCAACTTCAATACGTCATTGGCATCAAAAATCTCTCCGACAGCTTGGCTCATGGCGATAACATGCCAATGTTCCCGATTTGTGGACAGCGTTTTTAATATCTCTGCACTTTTCGGCGAAAATAGGGGAAGTATCACCGGCTTTCCCCCTTGTAACAATTGGATCAATGCATCTGAAGGCGCACAAACGTTTTGTTCATACCCAACCGCTTCATGCGTTTCGATCCCATATTCCGAAAGTCGCGTGGCCAGATTTCCGATGCTGACACGCCCGCGGATATGCAACAATGGTCCGTCAGGCATCATTGATTCTATTAGTACGATCAACGCCTCCACATCAGATCCACCATCGTAGACCGGATCACAATATGAACGCGCAAGCTCCGTCGTGACCTTTCCCACGCCAAAACCAAGGCGAGAGGGCACACTCCATCGCTTGGCTGCGCGAACACCATTTGACGAAGTAAAAACAAACCCGCTATACCGCGATAAATCACCTTGATAGGGTATGAAATCTATTACTTGTAGGGCTTCGCAATAAACATTTGCACTGGGAATTTCTTGTGCAAGCTGACCTGAAAATTTCGTCAGCCCCGGTTCTGGGCGTGTCAGAATAATTTTAGGTTCGTGATCTTGGTTCATTGCATAAGGTTAAGTAAGCTACATTGTAATGATAGCTGCCAATTAAACTAGACACAACGGATAGAACATGGCTGATGGTAAGTTATTGGTTTTAGGGCTAGAAAGCAGTTGCGACGATACCGCAGCAGCCCTTTTAAGAGTGTCAACTGAAACAGATACCGAGATTCTTTCCTCCGTTGTTTCTGGTCAAACGGATCTACACAAAGACTTTGGCGGTGTGGTTCCTGAAATCGCGGCAAGAGCGCATGCAGAAATGCTTGATCTGTGTGTAGAGCAAGCGCTTGATCAGGCATCCGTTAACCTAAAAGATGTCGATTTAATTGGGGTCACGTCAGGTCCTGGTTTGATCGGAGGTGTGTTGTCGGGTGTCATGTCAGCCAAGGCAATTGCGATGGGCGCACAAAAACCCTTGGTCGGCGTTAACCACTTAGCAGGTCATGCTTTGACGCCCAGAATGACAGATGCAATTGAATATCCGTATTTAATGCTGCTGATCTCTGGCGGGCACTGCCAATTTTTAATCGTAACAGGGACAAATCAGTTTGTAAGGCTAGGTGGCACCATTGATGATGCCCCGGGCGAGGCATTTGACAAAACGGCTAGATTGCTGGGCCTACTACAACCAGGGGGACCGTCAATTGATGCCACAGCACGTGATGGTGACCCAACCAAATTTACGCTTCCACGACCACTGTTGGATCGTGAGGGATGCAACATGTCATTTTCAGGTTTAAAAACTGCCGTTTTGCGCGTTCGTGATGAAATCGTTCGTGAAAAGGGTGGTCTTCATCAATCAGACGTCAACGATATTGCAGCCAGTTTTCAAAGAGCAATATCAGCTGTACTGGTCGAAAAGACGCGCCGTGCAATTGTGGAATATCTGAAACTATTTCCGCAAACACCAACCTTTGCCGTGGCAGGTGGAGTTGCAGCTAATTCAGAGATCCGCGCCAAGCTGCAAGATTT
>JAAEZW010000462.1 GCA_018222665.1 Paracoccaceae bacterium | reverse complement strand
AGCCGAAGAACCCAAAACAACATTGATTGCGGGCGCGACGGATGTTGGTTTATGGATAAATAAGGATGTGCGCGACATAGCGCCAATGGCCTTTATCCACAACATCACAGAAATGGAACAGATTACGGAACACTCCGATCATTGGGAGTTTGGGGCCAATGTCACCATTGAACAAATGCGATTGTGGAGTATTGATGCGCAACCAAGTCTTACACCATTGCTAACACGATATGCATCCACACAGGTTCGCAATTCGGCAACCTTGGGTGGCAATATCGCGAACGGCTCCCCGATTGGCGATGGCCCGCCCGCGTTGATTGCAATGGGTGCAAAATTAGTACTTCGCAAAAACGCCAGTACCAGAACCATTGATTTGCAGGATTTCTTCATCGATTACGGTCAACAAGATTTGAAGAGCGGTGAATTTGTCCAATCGATCCTCGTCCCAAAAAACCAAATCAATCTGCGTTGCTACAAAATTTCAAAACGTTTTGACCAAGACATCTCGGCCGTTTGTGGAGCGTTTAACCTGCAAATCACAGATGGCATAATTCAAGGCGCGCGCATCGCTTTTGGCGGCATGGCGGGGATTCCGAAACGGGCAGAGCACGTAGAAGCCTTTTTGACAGGACAAAAATGGGACATGAATACGATAAGAGCCTGCCATGACCAGTGGCCACAGGACTTCACACCACTGACAGATATGCGTGCATCAGCGGACTATCGGTTATCCGTCGCGCGGAATTTATTAACGCGGTATTTCTATGATCTGTCGGACAACCCCATGGAAATTCAAGAGGTGTCCGCATGAGTGTGAACAAACCTCTCCCTCATGATGCTGCAAAATTGCATGTCAGCGGCAGCGCGCGTTACATCGATGATTTACCTGTTCCCAATGATTGTCTGCACCTTTGCTTTGGAACATCTACAATCGCGCGTGGAAGTATTCAGGAAATGGATCTGACGCCTGTTATAAATTCAAACGGTGTCATTGATGTTCTTCAGGCCAGCGACCTTGTGCATGCGAACGACGTATCACCCAGTATTCATGATGAACCATTGCTGTCGGATGGAACGATCCATTATCTGGGTCAGCCGATTTTCCTTGTGATTGCCAAATCACATATTCGGGCGCGCAAAGCCGCGAGTCGCGCCAAAATTTCCTATCAACAAGACAGTCCAATCCTTAGCATTGAAGATGCCCTTGCCGCGAATTCACGGTTTGAGGAAGGCCCACGCATTTGGAACCGAGGGGATTTAAAGCGGGGATATGAACAGGCCACCAAGCTTGTTGAAGGATCGATTGAAATTGGTGGGCAAGAACACTTCTATCTTGAGGGACAAGCCGCACTTGCCCTTCCCCAAGAAGACGATGAAATGGTGGTGCATTCATCGACCCAGCATCCAACAGAAGTGCAACATAAAGTTGCCGAAGCACTTGGAGTGCAATTTCACAACGTACGTGTCGAAGTGCGCAGAATGGGCGGTGGTTTTGGCGGCAAGGAAAGTCAGGGCAACGCATTAGCCGTGGCTTGCGCCGTTGCGGCACATCGCACGAACAAACCCTGTAAAATGCGTTATGACCGTGACGACGACATGTTAATCACAGGCAAACGCCATGATT
>JAAEZW010000042.1 GCA_018222665.1 Paracoccaceae bacterium | reverse complement strand
AAGGCGGCCGCACAGTCGGCTCAGGCGTCGTTTCTAAAATCATCAAGTAATAATCTTACTTGAAACGGTTAGGGTGCGCGGCAACGCGCACCTTTGCTCTTTACGAGATCGGGCAACCGATCGCCCGGGTTCGATGAAGGCAAAAGATGCTCTTTAGTCTTCCTCTCAACTCTAACGCCGAAACATAAGGCAATAAGACAATGCAAAGCCAAAACATTCGTATCCGGCTGAAGGCATTCGATTACCGTGTACTGGATGCCAGCACACAGGAAATCGTGAACACTGCCAAACGCACCGGAGCTTCGGTCCGCGGTCCTATCCCGCTGCCGAACAAGATCGAAAAGTTCACCGTTCTACGTGGTCCGCACGTGAACAAAAAATCGCGTGACCAGTTCGAAATTCGCACACACAAGCGTCTTTTGGACATTGTTGACCCAACACCACAAACCGTAGATGCGCTTATGAAGCTGGATCTTGCGGCAGGTGTTGACGTTCAAATCTCGGTATAAGGGGGCAAATAGATGCGCTCTGGTATTATCGCGAAAAAAGTCGGCATGACCCGACTATTTATGGAAGACGGCAAACAGATCCCTGTTACTGTTCTTCAAATGGAAAACTTGCAAGTTGTTGCACAACGCAGCAGCGACCAGCACGGCTATACAGCTGTTCAACTTGGCGCAGGTTCTGCAAAGGCGAAAAACACATCCAAAGCGATGCGTGGCCACTTTGCAGTCGCTAAGGTTGAGCCTAAGCGTAAAGTTGCAGAATTCCGCGTTGATCCTGAAAACATGTTGGATGTTGGTTCTGAACTAACAGCTGAACATTATGTTGAAGGTCAATTTGTTGACGTTTCTGGCACATCTATCGGTAAAGGGTTTGCCGGTGCTATGAAACGCCACAACTTTGGCGGTTTGCGTGCATCGCACGGTGTTTCAATCAGCCACCGTTCGCATGGTTCAACTGGTCAGTGTCAAGGCCCAGGTAAAGTGTTCAAAGGCAAGAAAATGGCAGGCCACATGGGTGCCGTTCGTGTCACAACACAAAACCTACAGGTTGTTAAAACAGACGCAGATCGTGGTTTGATCATGATCAAAGGCGCCGTTCCTGGTTCAAAAGGCGGTTGGGTGACAGTGAAGGATGCGGTTAAAAAACCACTTCCTGAAAATGTACCATTCCCAGCAGCATTGCGTTCCGCAGAAGCTCCGGCCGTTGCAGAAGAAGCGCCGGCAGAGGGAGGTGAAGCATGAAACTTGACGTAATCACACTTGACGGTGGCAAAGCGGGCTCTGTTGAGCTTGGCGATGACATTTTTGGTCTAGAACCACGTGCAGACATCTTGCACCGTGTTGTGCGTTGGCAGCGTAACAAAGCGCAGGCTGGCACACACAAGGTTAAGACACGGTCTGAAGTAAGCTACTCAACCAAGAAAATCTATCGCCAAAAAGGAACAGGTGGCGCACGTCACGGTTCACGTAAGGCTCCAATTTTCCGCAAAGGTGGCATCTATAAGGGCCCAACACCGCGCAGCCACGCGCATGATTTGCCAAAGAAAGTGCGCCAGCTTGGCCTTAAGCACGCGCTTTCAGCTAAGGCGAAATCAGGTGCATTGGTGATCATCGAAGCAGCCGCCTCAGAAGGAAAATCTGCTGTTTTGGCAAAGCAAGTGAAAAACCTAGGTTGGAAACGTGCATTGATCATCGACGGTTCAGAAGTAAGCGAAAGCTTTGCAATGGCCGCACGTAACGTTGAGGGCGTGGACATCTTGCCAACAATGGGCGCAAACGTTTATGACATCTTAAAGCGTGATACACTTATCATCACGAAAGCGGGCGTCGAAGCATTGGAGGCACGTTTGAAATGAGTGTAAAAGCTGAATATTACGATGTGATCCGCAAGCCGATCATCACAGAGAAAGCAACAACGGCATCAGAAGCAGGTGCAGTCGTTTTTGAAGTGGCAATCGACAGCAACAAACCACAGATCAAAGAAGCGGTAGAAGCGCTCTTTGGTGTTAAGGTCAAAGCGGTCAACACAACCATCACCAAAGGTAAAACCAAGCGTTTCCGTGGTATGATGGGTCGTCGTAAGGACGTCAAAAAAGCCTATGTGACATTGGAAGACGGTAACACAATCGATGTGTCAACTGGCCTCTAAGGCTGCAAACTAAAGATTAAGGCAAAAAACCCCTGCACTCGCGGGGGTTTTTTGTTTATCCCGCGCAATAGTTTGCGATACGGTAATTACATATTTAAAGTATTTACTTTGTGGGTTTTAGAGATGCGAATACTTGTGTTTATTTTAGTAGCGTGGTTGTGGGCTGTGGCCAGTGTACAGGCACATCAATCTGACGCGAAGCATTGTGAAGATGCGATAGATACCGATCAGTTCAGAGACTGTTTGGCTGAGAATATAGCAAAATCAAATTCGTGGATCCTTGATAAGACCACAGACGCTGAAGCTGCCGACTTTCTGGAAGCGAGACTAGAAAGTCATGATCATGTAGCCTTTGGGGAAAAGTGAGGACATTTAGAGCTTGTCTTTGTCTGTTCTGAACGTGCTCCAATTGTTTTTGTGACTGGCACATGCCGATTTTTAGATCGTGCACGGTTTGGTCGGTTCAATATAAAGATTGCTGAAAAGAGACGACAAAAATTCGTTGCCACTGCCCTAGATGGTGGAAACGCACTGGGGCCAACAGACGCCAAGGATGCCATTCGTATTGTGAACGCCATAACCAATGCCGAAAAAGTCACAATTCAAACTCAGCCATTCCCATGGTTGCCCACGAACGCGACATTCTATCCAATTGAGAATAGCACATAGGTTGATGAAATACGGGCAGCGTGTTTGGAGTAAGCGGTTCTAACGCAACTCAGGCTGAGAAATCGTCGCTTGTAAGCATTGTTTCGTGCAATGCACTGGACACCAAAGCCATTCACCACTATACCGCAGCAATCTTGTATGGCCCTAGATTCGTCTAGGGCCTCTTGATGTTTATAAACTGGCCACCTTCGGGGGGCTTTACCATGGGCGGGGAAACCCGTCGAACACACAAACGGAAGTCAGAAAGCATGGCACTTAAGTCGTATAAACCAACGACGCCGGGCCAGCGCGGGCTGGTACTGATCGACCGTTCGGAGCTGTGGAAAGGACGTCCTGTCAAATCCCTAACAGAGGGTTTGACAAAATCGGGCGGCCGGAACAACACTGGACGGATCACATCACGTCGCCGCGGTGGTGGGGCAAAACGCCTTTACCGGATCGTCGATTTCAAACGCAACAAGTTTGAAGTCGCAGCAACAGTGGAACGGATCGAATATGACCCGAACCGCACAGCATTTATCGCATTGGTGAAATATGAGGATGGCGAACAGGCCTATATCCTTGCACCTCAGCGTTTGGCAGTCGGTGATCAAGTGATCTCAGCTGCAAAAGCAGACATTAAACCAGGTAACGCAATGCCATTCTCGGGCATGCCAATCGGGACAATCGTTCACAATATCGAACTAAAGCCTGGTAAAGGCGGTCAGATTGCACGCGCGGCTGGTACATATGCACAATTTGTTGGCCGCGATGGTGGCTATGCGCAGATCCGCCTATCATCAGGTGAACTTCGCATGGTACGTCAGGAATGCATGGCGACAATCGGTGCTGTGTCTAACCCAGACAATTCAAACCAAAACTACGGTAAAGCGGGTCGTATGCGCCACAAGGGCATCCGTCCATCTGTTCGTGGTGTGGTTATGAACCCGATCGACCACCCACACGGTGGTGGTGAAGGCCGTACATCAGGTGGTCGTCACCCAGTGACACCATGGGGTAAGCCTACCAAAGGTAAACGCACCCGTAACACGAACAAGGCGTCGCAAAAGCTTATCATTCGCTCGCGTCACGCCAAGAAGGGGGGACGTTAATTAATGCCTCGTTCAGTATGGAAAGGTCCATTTGTGGATGCTTATGTGCTTAAAAAAGCCGAAGCAGTACGCGAAAGCGGCCGTAATGAAGTTATCAAAATTTGGTCACGTCGTTCCACCATCCTACCACAATTCGTTGGTTTGACATTTGGTGTGTACAACGGCCAAAAGCACATTCCAGTGCTTGTGTCAGAAGATATGATCGGCCAGAAGTTTGGTGAGTATTCACCAACACGGACCTATTATGGTCACGGCGTCGACAAGAAAGCCAAGCGGAAGTAATAGCCATGTCTAAAGCGAAAAATCCCCGCCGCGTGGCCGATAACGAAGCAATGGCAAAATTGCGCATGCTTCGCACAAGCCCGCAAAAGCTTAATCTTGTTGCTGCGATGATCCGCGGTAAAAAGGTTGATAAAGCCCTAAGCGATCTAACATTCAGCAAAAAGCGTATCGCAATCGACGTT
This sequence comes from Paracoccaceae bacterium, assembly GCA_018222665.1. Lineage (GTDB taxonomy): Bacteria > Pseudomonadota > Alphaproteobacteria > Rhodobacterales > Rhodobacteraceae > HIMB11. Next base: position 6,441 of record JAAEZW010000042.1, on the reverse strand, counting down.
AAAAAATGTCTGCAATCCGCAATTGCGAACGCTGAAAACAACCACAACCTAGATGTTGATGAATTGGTTGTTGCAGAAGCGTATGTTGGTAAAAACATGACAATGAAACGTGGTCGTCCACGCGCACGTGGTCGTTTCGGTCGTATCATGAAACCATTCTCAGAACTAACGATCAAGGTTCGTCAGGTAGAGGAGCAAGCCTAATGGGTCAGAAGGTAAATCCAATCGGCATGCGCCTGCAGGTCAACCGTACCTGGGACAGCCGCTGGTATGCAGACACCAAAGATTACGGTGATTTGCTACTAGAAGATCTTCGCATGCGCGAGTTCATCAAAAAAGAATGCGCACAGGCAGGTGTGGCACGTGTCATCATTGAACGTCCTCACAAAAAATGCCGTGTGACAATCCACACTGCACGCCCTGGCGTCATCATTGGTAAGAAAGGCGCGGACATCGAAGTTCTGCGTAAAAAACTTGCTGCGATGACAACATCAGAATTGCACCTAAACATTGTTGAGGTCCGCAAGCCTGAATTGGACGCACAGTTGGTTGGCGAAAGCATTGCACAACAGCTAGAACGCCGTGTTTCTTTCCGCCGCGCAATGAAGCGTGCGGTTCAAAACGCGATGCGCATGGGTGCCTTAGGTATTCGTGTGAACGTTGCTGGCCGTTTGGGTGGTGCAGAAATCGCGCGGACTGAATGGTATCGTGAAGGCCGTGTGCCTCTACATACATTGCGTGCAGATATCGACTATTCAAACGTCGAGGCCATGACACCCTATGGTATTATCGGGATCAAAGTATGGATCTTCAAAGGTGAAATCATGGAGCATGACCCTCAGGCGCGTGATCGTAAAGCACAAGAACTCCAAGATGGGCCAGCACCACGTGGTGCGGCGCCACGTCGCTAAGGAGGAGAGTAAGAGATGCTTCAACCAAAGCGTACCAAATTCCGCAAAATGCACAAAGGCCGGATCCACGGTCTTGCAAAAGGTGGTTCTGATCTAAACTTCGGCTCATACGGTCTTAAGGCAACAACACCAGAGCGTGTGACAGCCCGTCAGATCGAAGCAGCCCGTCGTGCCATGACGCGTCACATGAAACGTCAAGGTCGCGTATGGATCCGTATCTTCCCAGATACTCCGGTAACTTCGAAACCTGTCGAAGTTCGTATGGGTAAAGGTAAGGGGTCTGTTGATTATTGGGCATGCAAGGTCAAACCAGGCCGCATCATGTTCGAAATCGACGGCGTCAACGACGAAATCGCACGCGAGGCACTTCGCCTAGCAGCGATGAAACTTCCAGTAAAAACACGCGTCGTTGTGCGCGAAGACTGGTAAGATCAAACGTCAGTATTGATTAAAACGCCCCGCTGTTTTCAGCGGGGCGTTTTGTTTTTAAAACCATAATTATTTTGGTTGTGACCACATATCCGTTTGGGCGGATTCGAACTGCGCGTCATCCCCAACTGTAATTAAAACTTACCGAAATCCTGTCATCCTCGGACATGTTCATAGGGACCTCGTGGCGTAGCCAGCTTTCCCATAGCAAAATATCCCCGACCGTAGGGGCGACATAGATAAAGTTGCGCATTTCTTCGCGGGCGTTTTTGATGCGGGCAGGGGCGGCCATCATCATGGCGTGACGGGGGTCTTCGAATTTGATCGCGCTGGCACCCTCGGGCATCGAAACATAGGTCGTGCCTGATATCACAGAATGGGGATGAATATGCGCGGAATGCGTGCCGCCTTCGGGTAGGATGTTGATCCACAAATCCTCAAGCTTTAGCTCCCGCCCATCCAGATTGAATTCCAAATCCTTGGCAAAGTCCGCAACATGCTGATCTAGGATCTTTTGCAGGGCTTCAAAAATTGGAAAACGCCATCCCAAATCCGTAAGGGAGGCATAACTTGTGTACCCTGGATACCCGTTCGCCTCACACCATTCTTGGCCTGCCTCGTCATCCTGAGCAATCGACCAACAAGACGCCTCAAGCTCTTGGGGATCAACAGGGTCCCCAAATTTCGACAGGTGCGAATGATAAAGGCGGGTCGCGAAGAGTGATTTGATCTGTGTCATGCCCTTCTGATAGCCAATGGGAGCGCCTATTGCCAGTCAGAACTGAGCAGGTGGATAAGACTCTTTTTCGCACAATCGCCCTTGCATCATGGGGCCTCATGGGTTAATGACCCCCAGCACCAAAGCCGGTTCGCAAGAATCGGCTTGGTTTTATTTTTGCGAAAGCAACTCACTCCACCGGGTTATGGGTCACCCAGTCATTAGGGGCCTGCTGGTGTCTGAAAAAGGAAAATGGCTATGAAAGCCCAAGATTTGCGTGATAAAACGCCTGATCAGCTTCGTGAAGAGCTGGCATCCTTGAAAAAAGAAGCGTTCAACCTTCGCTTTCAACAAGCGACAGGTCAATTGGAAAGCACAGCACGTATGCGCTCAGTCAAGCGTGATGTGGCACGTGTGAACACAATTTTGAACGAAAAAGCCGCGGCAGCGGCGGAATAAGGAGCCTGAGATATGCCTAAACGAATTCTTCAAGGTGTTGTCACTTCTGATGCAAACGCACAAACCGTTACTGTATCAGTAGAACGTCGCTTCAAGCACCCTGTTCTGCAAAAAACAATTCGTAAGTCCAAGAAGTACCGGGCGCACGATGAAAAGAACGCTTTCAAGGTTGGTGACACAGTTCGTATTATCGAATGCGCACCAAAATCGAAAACGAAACGTTGGGAGGTCCTAGAGGCGTAAGCCGCTGGGCCTTTTGGCATTAACGAAACCCTGGGGACTAACCCCTGAGAGATCAGGACGCCCCATAGGTCGGGAGACACAACATGATCCAGATGCAAACAAATCTGGATGTTGCTGACAACTCTGGCGCACGCCGAGTTCAGTGCATCAAAGTGTTGGGTGGTTCCAAGCGTAAATACGCATCCGTTGGCGACATCATCGTCGTTTCGGTTAAGGAAGCCATCCCGCGCGGTCGTGTGAAAAAAGGCGATGTCCGTAAGGCCGTTGTTGTTCGCACAGCCAAAGAAGTCCGTCGTGAGGACGGCACTGCAATCCGCTTTGACTCAAACGCAGCTGTTATTTTGAACAACGCAGGCGAGCCAGTCGGAACACGTATTTTTGGCCCAGTTGTTCGTGAACTGCGCGGCAAAAACTTCATGAAAATCATTTCATTGGCACCGGAGGTTCTGTAATGGCTGCAAAACTTCGTAAAGGAGATGAAGTGATCGTTTTGGCCGGTAAGGACAAAGGCAAGAAGGGCACAATCTCTTCTGTCGATCCTAAGGCGAACAAAGCGGTTGTTGATGGTGTGAACATGGCAATCCGCCACACACGTCAGTCACAAACATCTCAGGGTGGTCGTCTGCCAAAGGCGATGCCAATGGATTTGTCAAACTTGGCACTTCTAGATGCAAACGGCAAAGCGACACGCGTTGGCTTCAAGGTTGAAGACGGCAAAAAAGTGCGCGTTGCAAAAACAACAGGAGACGTGATCGATGCTTGATAATGCAAACTACACACCACGTCTTAAGCAAGCATACGCCGAAACAATTCGTCCGGCGATGAAAGAAGAGTTTTCTTACAAAAACGATATGATGATCCCACGTTTGGATAAAATCGTTTTGAACATCGGTTGCGGCCGCGAAGCTGTAAAGGACAGTAAGAAAGCGAAATCAGCACAGGCGGATCTAACACAGATCGCAGGTCAATTGGCTGTTATCACCAAAGCGAAAAAATCCATTGCGGGTTTCCGTGTGCGTGAAGATATGCCTTTGGGTGCAAAGGTTACCCTGCGTGGTGACCGCATGTATGACTTCCTTGATCGTTTGATCACGATTGCGATGCCACGTATCCGCGACTTCCGCGGTGTATCTGGTAAATCTTTTGACGGCCGCGGCAACTATGCCATGGGCATCAAAGAGCACATCGTTTTCCCAGAAATCGACTTCGATAAAATCGACGAGGCATGGGGCTTGGATGTCGTAATCGCAACAACCGCGAAAACCGACGCGGAAGCAAAAGCGCTGTTGAAACTATTCAACATGCCTTTCAACAGCTGATCCGCGGGAAGGAATAAGACATGGCTAAAAAAGCAATGATCGAACGCGAAAAGAAGCGTGCACGTTTGGTGGAAAAATACGCCGCAAAACGCGTCGAGCTTAAAGAGATCGCGAATGATGAGAGCCGCCCAATGGAAGAGCGTTTTAAAGCGCGTCTCAAATTGGCGAAATTGCCGCGCAACTCTGCGGCGAACCGTATGCACAACCGTTGTCAGCTGACAGGTCGTCCGCACGCTTACTACCGTAAGCTAAAGATTTCTCGTATCGCGCTACGCGAACTTGGATCTGCGGGCCAGTTGCCTGGCGTTGTCAAGTCAAGCTGGTAAGGGAGAGAAGTTATGAACGATCCTATCGGCGATATGCTGACACGTATCCGCAACGCTCAAATGCGTGGCAAATCAACTGTTGCAACACCTGCATCAAAGTTGCGCGCATGGGTTTTGGATGTTCTTCAGGACGAAGGTTACATCCGCGGCTATGACAAGCAAACTGGTGGCAATGGTCACCCAGAAATTGTAATCAGCCTGAAGTACTTTGATGGTGAGCCTGTGATCCGCGAACTAAAGCGCGTTTCAAAGCCTGGCCGTCGTGTGTACCTAGGTGTGAAAGAAATCCCATCTGTCCGTCAGGGCCTTGGCGTTTCTATCGTATCTACACCCAAAGGCGTCATGTCGGATGCAAACGCTCGTGCCAACAATGTTGGTGGCGAAGTGCTTTGCACCGTATTCTAAGGAGGACCGGAAATGTCTCGTATTGGTAAAAAACCGGTCGAGCTGCCCTCAGGTGTAAGCGCATCTGTGTCCGGTCAGACCATCGAAATCAAGGGCCCAAAGGGAACACGCAGTTTTACAGCGACTGACGATGTGACAATCACATTGGAAGACAATGTTGTGACTGTGACACCTCGTGGTAAGTCTAAGCGCGCGCGTCAACAGTGGGGCATGAGCCGCACAATGGTGGCAAACTGCGTTAAAGGCGTTACTGACGGCTTCAAAAAAGAGCTTGAGATCAACGGTGTTGGTTATCGCGCTCAATTGCAGGGCAACGTGTTGAAGTTGAACTTGGGTCTATCACATGACGTGAACTTTGATATCCCATCAGACGTGACTGTGCAGTCTCCTAAGCAGACTGAGATCACGGTTGAGGGCATCGACTCACAACGTGTTGGCCAAGTTGCGGCGAATATTCGTGAATGGCGTAAGCCTGAGCCATACAAAGGCAAAGGTATTATGTACAAAGGCGAGTATATCTTCCGCAAAGAAGGCAAGAAGAAGTAAGGACGTAAAAGATGGCAAACAGCAAAAGACAACTGTTCTTGAAGCGCCGCTTGCGCGTTCGGAACAAACTCCGCAGTGTAAATGCAGGCCGCGTGCGCTTGTCTGTACACCGCAGCAACAAAAACATCAGCGCTCAGTTGATCGACGATGTTCAAGGCGTAACATTGGCCTCAGCTTCCTCACTAGAGTCAAGCTTAGGCGTTGTTGGCAAGAACAACATCGAAGCATCAGCAAAGGTTGGAGCAGCACTTGCAGAACGCGCCAAAAAGGCGGGTGTTGAAGAGTGTTATTTTGATCGTGGGGGTTTCCTCTTTCACGGTGGTGTAAAGGCTTTGGCCGATGCAGCACGTGAAGGCGGTCTGAAGTTCTAAGGAGACGAAGAAATGGCTAAAGAACCAAATCAAAGAGGACGCCGTGATCGCGAAGAGGCGGCACCTGAGTTCGCCGATCGTCTCGTTGCGATCAACCGTGTTTCAAAGACCGTAAAAGGTGGTAAGCGTTTCGGCTTTGCTGCTTTGGTTGTTGTCGGTGACCAAAAAGGTCGCGTCGGTTTCGGCAAAGGTAAAGCGAAAGAAGTACCTGAAGCGATCCGTAAGGCAACTGAACAAGCAAAGCGTCAAATGATCCGCGTTCCATTACGTGAAGGTCGCACATTGCACCATGATATCGAGGGCCGTCACGGCGCTGGTAAAGTTGTGATGCGCACTGCGCCTACAGGCACTGGTATCATCGCCGGTGGTCCAATGCGTGCAGTGTTCGAAATGCTTGGCATTCAAGACGTTGTTGCGAAATCAATCGGGTCACAAAACCCATATAACATGATCCGCGCAACATTGAATGGTCTGCAAAAAGAAATGAGCCCACGCATGGTTGCACAACGCCGCGGTAAAAAGGTTGCTGACATCCTTCGCAAGGATGAAGCACCAGCCGCTGACGCGACCGCCGCAGACGCAGCAGAGCCTGCAGAAGCATAAGGAACACGCAAAATGGCTAAGACAATTATTGTAAAACAAATCGGTTCACCTATTCGACGTCCAGCGGTTCAGCGTCAAACGCTTGTTGGACTTGGGTTGAACAAAATGAAC
>JAAEZW010000461.1 GCA_018222665.1 Paracoccaceae bacterium | reverse complement strand
GAACGTATCTGCACCCCCATTCCAAAGGATCACACCCAAATCACCACGATAATCGCTGTCGATGGTCCCGATCGCGTTGGCCAAAGTAATCCCGTGTTTCAGCGCCAGACCAGAACGTGCGCGCACCTGAACCTCATATCCAACAGGGATTTCCAAACGAAGTCCTGTGGGGATTAAGGCACGCCCGGCAGGGGAAATTTCGATACCAGCGTCGCGACGATCATTGGGCAAATTAGCACGCAAATCTGCGCCCGCTGCCCCAGCTGTTTCATAAGTCGGCAGTCCAAGATCGCGATCCGCAGTATCGGACCAAGAAACCTTTATATTAACCATTTATGATGTCTCCAAAATCTCATCCGCGATCCGTGCGGCCAATTTTGCGGCGACTTCACCCTTGCTTAGGCGCGGCCATTGATCCGCACCCTGTTCTGTCACCAAAATCACCTGATTTTCACTGCCACCCATGATGCCAGTTTCGGGTGACACATCGTTCGCAACGATCCAATCACATCCTTTACGCACACGTTTGACGTTGGCGTTTTCAATGACATCATCCGTTTCCGCCGCAAACCCAATCACAAGGGGTGGACGCGCGTCTGTTCCAAGTTGTGCAACATGCGCAAGGATGTCTGGATTTTCAGTCAGCGACAATTCCGGCAAAGACCCATTTTGTTTCTTGATTTTCGATCCAGACGCATTTTCCACCCGCCAATCCGCGACAGCTGCCGCAAATATCGCACAGGAAACATCTAGGTTCGCCTTCACCGCATCAAACATGTCCTGTGCGCTTTCCACTTGGATCACATGGACGCCATTGGGGGGGGGCACATCAGCAGGACCTGTCACAAAGCGCACATCCGCTCCCAAATCCCGTAATGCGGCAGCAATCGCTGTCCCCTGTGCACCAGAGGATCGATTTGCGATATAACGGACAGGATCAATCGGTTCATGCGTTGGACCAGATGTCACCAGAACCTTGTGACCCTCTAATGGGTGCGGTGCAAAATGCGCGGCGATGGCGTCAATTATTTCCATTGGCTCTGACATGCGACCAGGCCCATATTCGCCACAAGCCATGTCACCAGGGTTTGGGCCAACAATATGAACGCCATCCGCAATCAATTGCGCCAAATTGCGCTGTGTCGCGGGGTGGTCCCACATCCGCACATTCATGGCAGGGGCGATCAGAACAGGCGTATCAGTCGCCAACAATAAGGTTGAGGCCAAATCAGTCGCCAACCCATTCGCCATCTTCGCCATCAAATCCGCACTAGCAGGGGCAACAACAATCAAATCCGCGCTACGCGACAGTTGAATGTGGCCCATGTCCGTTTCAGCCGTTAGATCAAATAAATCCTGATACACTTGCACACCTGCAAGAGCAGACACCGAAAGCGGGGTTACAAATTCAGACGCGGCCTGTGTCATAACAGGGGTCACCGACGCACCGCGTTCACGCATACGTCGGATCAGATCCAGCGATTTATACGCAGCAATCCCGCCTGAAATGATCAAAAGGATGTTTTTACCCGCAAGCATATTCGCCACCTCGTGTTCCTATGCTTGCGACACTATTTTGTTTAGCCACCCTTCTGCAAGTGCAGATCGACCAATGCCTTACAGGTAGTGTGCAACCT
>JAAEZW010000460.1 GCA_018222665.1 Paracoccaceae bacterium | reverse complement strand
ACCCGTCGCCTATCGAACAGATGACGTTCAACAAATTCTTGCTCTACCGCCAGCCACATTGGAACGTTCGGTCGCTGGGTTCATGATGCGCTATCACCCTATGGTGCAGAAATTGATGGACACCCCAGTCAAAAACATTTTTCGCGCATCCTTTGAAATTGGGCATGACGTGACCCAGTGGCGCCAGAACTGGACATTTGCGGATAGCTACGCCGCCGATCCAGAGGGCGGTGGGGTTCTATTGGATTTATGTCACGAAATTGATCTTGCCTTTTTGCTATGTGGGCATGCCCCCTTGTTCTCGGTCAGGTCTATTGAACATCCTGATTTTGCGTGTGTGGATATTGCCAGCAATTTGGATTTCACTGCACCTGATGGGCGCAACATACGCGTTTCGATGGATTATCTGGCACCCGCGCTGATCCGACGGGGTCACATGATCGGATTGGAACAAGAAGTCGAATACGACATCGCGAATGCCAATGTCACCCATGTCACAGCGGATGAGCGTGTTACCCAGAATTTGAGACAAGAACGAAACGCGATGTTTCTAGACTTTATGGCAGATTTCATGGCGCTGGCCGAGGGACGAGAAACCAAAAACCCGCATATCCCACGTCTGGACAGAGTGAAAGATGTCTGCCATGTAATCGCACAGGCATGGGAAATGCGTGAATTTACAGGACAACTAAGGGCGAACCTTACATGATTTTAGGGCACATTGGCGCACGCAAAGGAAGCAAGGGGGTCGTGGGAAAAAACTTTCGTCCGATCGCGGGAAAACCGCTGATCGATTGGTCTCTTGATCAACTCTTTCGCAATAAAAATATCGATGCCGTTGTTGTTTCAACCGACGATCCCGAGGTTTACGAACATGGGCTAAAACGGGGTGCCTTGGATATTGGACTGCGCCCTGAAAAATTGGCAACCGATGGCGCATCAAAATGGAATGTTTGGCAACATTCCTTGGACATTGCCGAAGAAAAGTTGGGGCCAGTCACTGCGTTTTTGGATTTGGATTGTACCTCACCCCTGCGCGAAGATGAAGACATCGACAACGCGCTTGCCCTATTTCAATCGGAAGCACCTGATATGGTTATGTCGTGTTGTGACGCACGCAAAAACCCATATTTCAATTTGGTTGAGGTTGATGAAACAGGGTGCCTGCAAGTTTCAAAACCACTGCCTGGAAATGTTGTGGCGCGCCAACAGGCCCCAACCGTTTATGAACATGCAGCCTCAACCTACGTCGCGGCACCAAGCTATCTGCGATCCGCCGGTTTTTTATACGAAGGCCACGTGATCCCCTATGTTATGCCGACCGAACGATGCCTAGATATCGACACTGAATTCGATTTTAAAATTGTCGAATTTTTAATGAAGGAAAAATACCAATGAGCAGCCCCCTAAGCGATAAAACAATTTTTATTACTGGGTCTGGGGGCGTCTTGGGCACAGCCTATGTGAATACCCTGTTGGAAAATGGTGCGACTGTGGTAGCCTCTGACCTACCCGGTCAACGAGCAGATGCAATGAAAGAGCGTTTTGGCACTTATGCGAATTTTGCCTATTACGATCTGGACGTTGGCAGCGAAGAAGAGATCGAAGCCATTTTCAAAACGATGCAGGCCGACGGGCTGA
>JAAEZW010000459.1 GCA_018222665.1 Paracoccaceae bacterium | reverse complement strand
CAACAGTCCTGCATCCAGCAAATCATTGATCATATAACCCAATCCGCCAGCCGCATGAAAATGGTTCACATCAGCCAAACCATTTGGATAAACCTTGGCCATCAGCGGGGTAATAGACGAAATTTCATCAAAATCCTCAATCTCAAGCGTGATGCCCGCCGCACGCGCCATTGCGGGGAGGTGCAGGACCAAGTTTGTGGACCCACCCGTTGCCATCAAACCAACGATCCCGTTGACAAATGCCCGTGCGCTCAGCACCTGATAGGCGGGTGTGTAATGCTCGCCTAAGGCGGTGATCTCGCTAATTCGCTTGGTGCCTTCACGCGTCAATGCATCGCGCAGATCGGTGTTTGGTTGCACAAAGGATGCACCAGGCAGGTGAAGGCCCATGAACTCCATCAACATCTGATTTGAATTCGCCGTCCCATAAAATGTACATGTGCCCGGACTGTGGTAGCTGGCCATTTCGGCCCGCATTAATTCATCGCGACCCACTTCGCCTTTTGCGAATTGCTGCCTGACCTTGGCCTTTTCATCGTTTGGCATGCCAGAGGGCATTGGACCCGCGGGCAAAAAGATGCTGGGCAAAAACCCGAATGTACCTGTGGCCATAACCAGACCGGGCACGATTTTATCGCAGACACCCAAATAGATTGCGGCGTCAAATGTGTTATGCGACAGGGCGATGCCTGCAGCCATGGCAATGACATCACGCGAAAACAGGGATAATTCCATTCCTATTTGACCTTGGGTCACCCCATCACACATGGCGGGAACCCCACCTGCCACTTGGGCCGTGGCGCCGTATTCGCGTGCTGCATCCTTGATCAGATCGGGAAAGCGTTGGAAAGGCTGATGGGCCGACAGCATATCATTATAGGCCGTCACAATCCCAAGGTTTGGTTGACGTTCGGCCATCAATGCCGCCTGATCAGATCCCATCGCAGCATAGGCATGCGCCTGATTTCCGCAGGTCAAATGCGCGCGCCTTGGTCCCTGATTCCCCAAAGCTTTCATCCGCTCGATATAAGCGGAACGTGTGTCCTCTGACCTTTTAATAATGCGCTCAGTGACGCGGGAGATGGTTGGGTTTAAGGGCATATTGGCTCCTAAATATGACCAAGTTGTTAGCGCTAACGAGTGCGTGATACATGAGTGATTTGAAAACTGCAAGCGATGCTTTCATCGTGATGGATTGGTTATCTCTTTTCTTTGTGGGGGCAAGGGCGTAAAGGACGGATATGACAGATACAGCCCCACTTCCAATTATTCGCTTACGTCCAAACGCGGCCGCACGTGCCATTCGCTTTGGCTTCCCATGGGTTTATGACAATGAATTGGTCATGGATCGCCGCAGTCGCAAAATTGATGCGGGCACATTGGGCATCTTGCAGGATGCAGATCGAAATGATCTGGGTTTGGTGGCGATTAATCCAAATTCAAAAATTGTCGCGCGGGTGTTGGATGGTGACATCAATGCGACGATCGATGCCAATTGGTTTCGGGGCAAGTTTCGGCGCGCCTTAGATTTTCGGGCGCGTTTGTTTGACCGCCCATTTTACCGATTGATCCATGCGGAGTCCGATGGCCTGCCCGGTGTGATCATTGACCGCTTTGACGATCATTTCGTTGTGCAACCCAATGC
>JAAEZW010000458.1 GCA_018222665.1 Paracoccaceae bacterium | reverse complement strand
GCCCAGTCAGCAAATCGTTTTGACAGGTGGCGCCAGCCAAGTGCCAGGTATGGACACCTTGGCAAGCCGCATTTTGGGACAGCAGGTGCGCCTCGGCCGCCCCTTGCGCATTCATCGATTGCCACAAGCCTATTCAGGGCCCAGTTGTTCGGCATTGGTCGGCGTTTCCCTGTTTGCGGCGCACCCCCAAGATGAATGGTGGGATTTCGAAGTGCCAGCGCAAACATTGGGCGCACGCTCTATTCGCAAAGCGCTTCGTTGGTTCAAAGAGAATTGGTAACCACAAATTCTTGAGAACTTGGCGAGATAGGGCGAATTTCCGCTGTTTTTCACTATATTTTGCGTAAAACTTGCGTTTTTTGCGTGACCTTCGCCCCGATCAGAGGTAGAATTATGATCATATAGGCGAAATTAACCCAGAAAACTGGGACATCAGGCGGACAAGTGACATGGCATTGAATCTATCGGTACCCGAAGAAAATGAATTAAAACCACGCATCATGGTGTTTGGCGTTGGCGGTGCTGGCGGCAATGCTGTGAACAACATGATTGAAAAGCAGCTGGACGGCGTTGAATTCGTTGTTGCGAATACCGACGCGCAGGCCCTGCAACAAAATCAATCAGCATCGCGCATCCAATTGGGCGTAAAGGTCACCGAAGGATTGGGCGCAGGCGCACGTGCAGAAGTGGGCGCGGCCGCAGCCGAAGAAAGCATTGAACAAATCGTTGATCATCTGGCAGGGGCGCATATGTGCTTTATCACCGCTGGTATGGGCGGGGGCACTGGCACAGGCGCTGCGCCGATCATCGCGCAAGCCGCGCGTGAAATGGGTGTCCTAACTGTTGGCGTTGTCACCAAACCTTTCCAGTTTGAAGGCGCCAAGCGTATGCTTCAGGCCGAAGCGGGCGTTGAAGCGTTGCAGAAAATGGTCGACACATTGATCATTATTCCAAACCAAAACTTGTTCCGCCTTGCGAATGAAAAAACCACCTTTACCGAAGCTTTCAGCATAGCGGACGATGTTCTGTACCAAGGTGTAAAAGGTGTAACAGATCTAATGGTGCGTCCTGGTTTGATTAACCTTGATTTTGCCGATGTCCGCGCCGTGATGGACGAAATGGGCAAGGCGATGATGGGCACAGGCGAGGCAGAGGGCGAAGATCGCGCCAAACAAGCCGCCGAAAAAGCCATCGCCAACCCATTATTGGACGAAATCAGCCTACGTGGCGCACGTGGCGTGTTGATCAATATTACGGGTGGTTATGATCTGACCCTATTTGAATTGGATGAGGCGGCAAACCGTATTCGCGAAGAAGTGGATCCAGACGCAAATATCATCGTTGGTTCAACGCTTGATCCGGATATCAGCGGTGTCATGCGCGTTTCTGTTGTTGCAACAGGTATCGACGTGAGTGAAAACGCAGCGGACATTCCCGTTCCAACCCGCGCGGCCCCGGCATTCGCACCAGTCGCACCGGTTTCCGATGAAGGTGCAGAAACAGAGCCAGCGGTTGCAGCAGAAGAACCAGGCCTATTTGATGAAAGCCCCGCAGCAGCAACGGAAGAGGCCAAGCCAATGTTTGCGCCTGCCTCAGAATTCCAACCGACTGCGGCAGACGAACCTGCACCTGCCTATCAGCCAGAAG
>JAAEZW010000041.1 GCA_018222665.1 Paracoccaceae bacterium | reverse complement strand
CCTGCCCAGGTTGTCCCGCATCAAGAGCCATTAAGAGTGCTCCAGGCTCTATCACAGCGGCACGCGATGTGTTCACAAAAAGCGCATCCTCACGCATGCTCATTAAGTCAGATTTGGTGATAGTGCCTCGCGTTTCAGGTACAAGCCGCACATGCACGGATACCACATCCGCTGTTTCAAAAAATATGTTGCGACTATCTGCTACCGTGCGTCCATCCGCCAATAGACGCGCACGTCCTGACTCTGAGGCCCACCAGATGACCTGCATTCCAAACGCCTCTGCATATTGCGCGACACGTTTGGCTATACGGCCATAGCCATAAAGCCCAAGCACCCGACCATAGAGCGTTTTGCCCACACCCATCTGCCAATGACCTGCTTGCATATTCCTCATTTGCTGAGGGATTTGACGCATCGCGGCGAGGATGAGTGCAAAAGTATGTTCAGGCGCGGCATAGCTGGGTGCCGTGCTATTATTTTGGTTCGCGCATAAGGTCACGCCTCGGCGAGAACAAGCATCTACATCTACATGCGGATAGGCCCCGCGATGCGAGATAAGTTTGAGCTTGGGCAGACGGGCGAGCAAGTCATCATCAATCGTGGTGCGCTCGCGAAATAATGTGATCGCGTCAAATGGCGCGAGCCGATCGGCCAAAGCGTCGATATCTGCGCAATGATCAGTAAATACAGTGACATCCAGTCCTTTAAGATGTGCATAACACGGTAAGATTCTGAGTGTGCCGAACCAATCATCTAAGATCGCGATTTTCATTGTGCACCTTTCCATATTGACTGCGGTATAAAGACATGGCCTTGGGCCAATTTGCGGCATGTCCTCACAAGCCCCGCAGATTTTTGAATAAACGCGCCACCTTTGCGCTCAAAATCGATGATCACGTCCATTTTTCCCGTCGGATGCTCAAGTGTGATAGTCACTGGCCCATTCTCTATCATAGGGTACATTCCAGCGGCAACCGTTCCTGGAGCGAGAACGCATGACGCCATGCATTGGCTTCCCGTAACAGCCATCGTCGGATGTGTATTCCACGGCATGAAATAGCGTGTGGCCACGGTTCCACCCGATTGCGCAGGTGCCAATATGCCGAATTTGGGGGTGACCGATGCGCTGACATCCCCCATTCCCATGGCTGCGCCCGCTTTAATACGGATGGCTTCCATCCTCGCAAAAAAGTCTTTATTCGCATCAAGTTCGGCAACTGTTTCATAGCCAGTTAGGCCAAAATCGGCTGCGCGTGCAATCACCATTGGCATGGCCACATCCATGCAGGTGACCTCGATCCCGTCAAAGGAGTCAATCATATGTTTAGTCGGCAAAAATGCCCCAGTGGATGAGCCAGCCACTTCCATAAAATTCAATTCAACAGGCGCCGCAGTGTTAGGAACGCCGTCAATGGATGCATCCCCGTCATATTTCACTACCCTGCCACCCGTTAGCACTCGCGCGGCAACTTTGGCACCTGTATTGACGGCACGAATGTTGATCTGCGTGCTGCCCTCTTGAGCTTGGATGAGGCCCATTTCAATCGCAGCAGATGCCACGCCACAAAGGATGTTGCAGTCTGCTGTTGACCCATCGTAAATAAGTCACGAAACATATCATATCAGTCCTAAAATCGATCAAAATGTAAGGACTACCTGAAAACATGAAAAGGTGACGCATGCACTGGCGGACAAAACTTTTAGATCCAACTCCACATGCAAGACGCGATTATGCGTCACTTGCGACCCCAATTTACAGAGGCTCTACCGTTCTATTCAATGAACAATCCGCTGTAACTGATGATTGGAGACAAGCAGAAAATGGATATTCGTATGGACTTTATGGAACTCCAACAACACTTGAACTTGCAAGTCGCATTGCAGATATCGAAGGTGCAAGAGAGACATTTATCGTTCCAGGTGGTCAGGCCGCGATTGCATTGATTTATCTGTCATATTGCCAGTCAGGAAGCCATGCATTAGTGCCCTTTTCGGCATATGGCCCCAATAAAGCAATTGCAGAAGGTTTGATGCGCGGCTTTGGCGTTGAAGTAGAAGAATATGATCCCATGATTGGGGCGGGCATATCTGGCTTAATTCGTGAAAACACCAAACTGATTTGGTGCGAAAGTCCAGGCTCAGTAACCATGGAAATTCAAGATATTCCAGCAATTGTATCCGCAGCTCAATCAATGGATGTAGCTGTTGCATTGGATAACACATACTCAGCCGGTGTTATGTTTGATGCGTTTTCATATGGTGTTGACGTAAGTATGCAGGCTTTAACAAAATACGTCGGAGGTCACAGCGATCTACTGCTTGGCGCTGTATCTGCACGAGACGAGTCAGCCTATTCCAAGCTAGGTCCAGTATATCAACAGCTAGGGCTCGCTGTTTCTCCCGACGATTGTGGTCTAGCGTTACGAGGTATACAGACGTTAGGCGTGCGCTTAGATGCTTTGGAAACATCTACACTGCAAATCGCAAACTGGTTAGCAAAACATCCGTTAATAGAAAAAGTATTACATCCTGCTCTGCCTACATGTCCGGGTCATGAGATCTGGAAGCGTGATTTCTCCGGATCAAGCAGCGTGTTTTCTTTCGTATTTAAAAATTACATAAGCGTCGCACAGGCAGAAACCTTTATAAATTCTTTAGAAGTTTTCAGAATAGGTATGAGCTGGGGCGGTGTACATAGCCTCGCAGTAATCTACCCCGACTTGCTAAGACCAAATAAAGATTTCGGCGGCGCAATAGTAAGACTGAATATAGGGCTCGAACAAACTGATGATCTCATCTCGGATCTTTCACAGGCGTTGCAAAAGACTACGCCTAAATAAAATCATCATGAGCACTATGTGCAAGGCTACCTATCAAGCAAACGACATAATCATCCCAAACCGGAACCTTCACAGAAATAGCGCTTATTTTATCATTGGCAGCTCAGGTTTAGCACGTTCAGTCAAAAGTCTAGCTTGGCCTTCCGAAACAACAATGTTCTCTTCATGAACCATCATCTTGCCGTTTCCGTAGCTAAGAGACGGTTCTATCGTAAGCACCATATTTTCCTTAAGAACAGTCGTGTCAAATATAGCATGTGAAGGCTGTTCTGTTAGTTGCATTCCAAGGCCATGACCAAGTCTTCCTATTTCACCACCACTATCATCAATTTCTGCAATTACAGTAGACATTGCCACATAAAGGTCACGGCAGGTGGCACCTGGGCGTGCAGCGTCAATTCCAGCTTGGGTGGCACGCCAAAGCACATCGTATGCACGACAAGCTAACTCATCAGCTTGACCGATAGCCCAGTTGCGGTCGAAGTCGCAAAAATATCCGTCCCATACACAGCCTGTGTCCAGCATTAACACATCACCGTTTTGCAATGGCCGTGAAGATGGCGGCGATATAACATCGGCATACCCACCCTGGTCAGCAGCGCCAACTACATACGGAGCGTTATCAGCACCAAGCTCTATTGCAGTACGTCGGAACTCACGGAAAACCGCATCGAGCGGGATGCCTTCCTTGAGGAACTCAGGGACCGCGGCAAATGCGGCTGATCCAATCGCACAAATGTGCTCAAGCTTTTCAACTTCCGCTGGCGTCTTCACCATTCGCAAACTTTGTACGAGGCCTGTAGCATCTGCGATCTGCATGCCTGGCAAAGCCGCAATAAGGCGCTCCCAGTCTGCTAGGGGCATACGAAGGCAAGTTTCATGTCCCTTCATTATTCCGATACGTTCGCGTTTTCTTGCCAGCGGCGAAAGTAGCTCCATAAGCAGACTAATTCCATCGTCTTTTGGGCTAGGAGCTGGCCAAGTACGCACGTCATCGAGCCAGCCCCTACGCATCAATTCTGCTCCAATTTCTGGGATGACTGCTATTGGTTTGCCTTCAGCTGGAATAAATAAGAACCATGGGCGGGTTGGACTTTGCCAAAATAGAGTATTGAACCCACTAAAATAGTAAAGTTCCGGTTCAGTCATCAACAAAAGTCCGTCTAGTCCGTCGATAGCCATTAGTGCCTGCGCCCGCTTGGTACGAGAGCGGTATTCTTCAGGTTCAAATCCGCGTGATGGTAATGTCAACATTGGCAACCTTTCGTACCTCTTGATAGCGTGAAAACTAAGTGAGTATTCTGTACCAAAACTATCTACCGAAATTGCACAAAAACAACCTTTTATCTTGACAAATCGATGCAGAAAACTGTCCGCTAGGAATTATGGAGTATACCATATGTGATTATACTAAACGTCGATGAAAACTTCACTGATTGCACCGAAAGAAAAGCGAACTTTCGCCGCCTATTTCAGTGTGATGTTGTTCATAAAATGAACGGAAGAGCATCGTCGTATTTATCAGGGAGATGTTCATGCGTAATTTAACACAGGAACAAATAGATGCTTTTTGGTTTGACGGTTTTCTGGTGATAGAAGAAGCAGTTTCAAAAGGTGAGCTAGCCGAGCTTAAAGCTGAATTTAACAACTGGGTTGAAGAGAGTCGTTCACATAATGATGACTATGGTGAGACGTTGGATGGTCGTGCTAGATTTGACCTACAACCGGGACATAGTGCTGACCGTCCGGCGCTTCGAAGAGTACAGTCACCTGAAGAAGTATCGCATGTATTCGAAAACACAATGCGAAATGCCAAAACTGTAGACTTCTGCGCTGAACTTATTGGCCCTGGAATCCGATTTCATCATGGTAAGGTGAACTCCAAGCTGCCTGGTGCAGCAACGCAGATAAAGTGGCATCAGGATTTTCCTTTTCAGCCCATGACAAACGATGACATGATTACCTGTCTTTTATTTATCGACGAAGTGACCCTAGAAAATGGCCCTCTCGAAGTTATCCCAGGTAGTCATAAAGGGCCAATTCATTCACATTGGCATGGAGGTGTATTTACCGGAGCCGTAGATGACGCGATCATTGATGCAAAGCGTGAGAAGATTGTGAAATGCACTGGTAAGGCGGGGTCTGTTTGCTTAATGCATGTGAACTTATTGCACGGTTCTGCTCCAAACTTATCAGATTTCCCACGTACGCTCTATATCGCAACCTATTATGCAGAAGACGCTATCGAGCTGAGCCCCAATCATTTACCAAGTAGATTGACACACGAATTGGTGCGCGGTGAACCTTCTGGTCGAGTTCGATGCACAAACTATGAAATGGAGATCCCAGCAGTACCCAAAGGCACCTCTTTCTTCGGTCAACAAGAGGGCTCGGACGACGTTAAATTGGGAACGACCATGTAGCTATGGAGAACACAACAGCAGATATGCCCAAAACCATAGAAACATTAGAGTTTGATACCGACGCTGGATTGGGACACACCGCTCGGATTGGACTAATTGTTTTGCAAACAGACCAAACCATCGAATACGAATTCGCTCAAATGTTTCATGTCCCTGACGTCGCACTTTACCATGCCAGGATCCCTAATGCGATGGAAGTGTCTCCAGAAACTTTGCGCAGAATGCAACTTGCTCTTCCTCAAACTGCCGCCCTTCTTCCAGAGGCTTTTCAGTTTGACGCAATAGGATATGCTTGTACTTCAGGAGCCACAATGATTGGGGAGACCAAGGTCGACAAAATAATCCGAGAAGTTCATCCGCAAGCCGCAACCTCCAATCCACTCACCGCATGTAAAGCCGCATTCGAGAAATTGAAGCTAAGGAACATAGCTTTGGTCACTCCTTACTCGCCGGATGTCACGCTTGAGATGCAAGCCAACTTGCGAAGTTCTGGATTTAATACGGTCGCAGTTGCCTCATTTAATCAGACTGATGATTTCACCGTTGCGCGGATCACATCGGAAAGTATCTTAAAAGCCATAACTAACATTGGGGCGAGGGATGAAGTAGACGGCGTGTTTGTTTCGTGCACCAGCCTTAGGACATTGAATATTATAAACGAAGCAGAATTGCAGATTGATAAGCCAGTAATCACTTCAAATCAGGCCCTTGGGTGGCACCTGGCACGACTGTCAGGACTACGTTATGCAAAGCATGACTTTGGACGCATTTTCACCTATTCGTAATATGCAGCACAAAAATAACTTTTGTCATTGATATTGTTTTGAAAAGTGGTGCCTGTGGGCAAGGGTATTTTGCATGATTATGCCTGCGATCCAGATACTCTTGCACGTTTGTAGGATTTGTCGGCAGCGAAAATGTGCTTGGAATCTTTTATCTTAACACTGCCATCTCTTTCACTATTAGATGGATCAGATAGTGAGCAATATTGTTTTTCTGCAAAAATAATACAACCGCGTATTGAACTTTTTTCAGAAAAAATGTGAGAGCAGGATCACTAGCAACTGAAGCGACCGAGTTTTTGATCCCCTACCTCTTATTGCGCGTTTAGATAGGATAATTCTCCCACCCCAACTCACATTACCAACCATTCACCACAAAAACGTTTATGAAGATTTAGTTTATTGCTACGGATGTATCTAGCAGCATATTGGAGGGCCGATTGGATCAGAAGCTAACTCTTACTCAAAAGATGGGATGGGGCCTTGCTGACATGGGCGTGGTTGTTTTTGTAATAGTAAAACAATTACTGGTGCTCTCATTCCTCACTAACTATTTGGGCGTGAATGTTGCGCTTGCTGGCGTCATAACCACATCGATATTGGTATTTGACATAGTATCTGATCCAATCATCGGGTATTTATCGGACCGCACCAATACTAGATGGGGCAGACGGGCTCCCTGGATGGTGATTGGAGCCTTAATACTGGCTATTGGACAGATTGGAATCTTTGGCGTCCCTTATTTCGATTCTGAAACAAGTAACCTGATTTGGGTAGCCAGCTTTTTTGCTCTATCGACACTTGGCTTCACGATGGTGGCAATTCCTTATGGCGCCACAGCTGGCGAAACAACCTATGATCCAAAAGAGCGATCCGCACTTATGGGATTTAGGATGGCGTTTGCTAGCTTGGGTATTCTAATTGGTGGGGCTGTAATTCCTCAGCTTGCAGGAGGCACTAGAGAAGGTCATTTTTTTGCGGCACTGATGATCGCACCTGTGATTGTTATCTCAATTTGGTTTTCGGTTTGGACTACGCGCAAGGCACCTAAACATGACACACCAAACGCAATGAATTTTCCCGCAATGATCAGTTCTGTTTGGCGAAATAAACCATTTATCCATTTAGTTTTTCTGTATGGAATTATGACTATGGGCATAGCAACAATAACGGCAGGTCTTCCATTTGCAGCGTTATATCTAATTACAGATAATCAGAGCACGGCCCTTTCCTTCCTGTCGTCTAGCCTAGGCATTCTTTCATTTCTATTCGCAGCATTCGTTTTGGGTGCAATGCTTAGTCAAGTTTTATGGGTTTATGCTTCAAATGTTTTAGGTAAAGCAAAGGCTTTGATCTGTGGGTTAAGCCTGTATATCCTCCTGCTATTCGTCATTTTCGTTTCACTCCCTTCAGATGACATTACCACTATGTTCATGTTGTTCCTGTTGGCAGGTGTAACAAATGGTGCTTACCAGCAAATCCCATGGGCTATGTATCCTGATTTTATGGACTCTACTCGAATTAATCAGCAACAAAGCATCGAAGGGGCATTCAGCGCTTTTTGGCTATTTGGTCAAAAAATTGCCAATGCATTAGCACCTGGGTTTCTAGCTATCGTGCTAGGAATATACGGCTACAACTCCGCAACAGGTGACAAAGTCGAACAACCTGAGCAGGCGCTAGCTGCATTAAAAAGCCTGGTAACTTTAGTACCTGCAGCCTTTTTGTTTTTTGCGGTTGTGGGACTTTGGTATTTAAACAAATCCATTCGCAGCAATGAAACCTGATAGGTTTTGCCCTTAGTACTGAAATTTTGTGGGAATCGATTCATTTGCTAGCCTGCGACTGCACCTAGCGAAGACTAGGGAAAATTGAAGCACGAAAAATCAATTTAATTCTAGCGTATCAACAGCGGTATCGCGCTGATAGCTGAAGACACAAACTGATGATTTGTAGGTTGCAGCTATGCAGAGCCCACGCGTGGGACTTAACGACTATCCCTTCTCGGCTGGGCTACTAACGCCACCCCAGACGTTTGCTTTTTCAATTACAAACTTCATTTGCGGCTCGCCTTTACAGCTTTATGTACCCACAGAATCCCACAAAATTGAGAATGCCACAACGCACAAAAGTGCACTGCTCATCGACATATCCTTTTGCCCCACCCCAACTCACAATATCAACCATTCACCACAAAAGCGTTTATGCAAATCGGTGTCTTTGCTACGATGGTAGCCAAAGGGGACCGAAATGAAATTTGCGGATCAGAAGAAAGTCGAAATTTTAGAAGTACACGCTGAGGGCGAAGTTGGACAAATTGTGCTGAGCGGAGTCCCAAATATTCCAGGCGAGACACTTCTCGACCAAATGAACTATATCAACGAGTGTGATGACAGCTTTTTGAAGTTTTGCCTACACGAGCCCAGAGGCAAATCCCAAATGACTGTGAACCTCTTACTTCCCTCGAAGAACGCTGCCGCTGAATACGGGTTTATCCCGATGCAACCTGATGGTGCACACTCAATGTCTGGTTCAAATGCAATGTGTGTCGCAACTGCATTAATCGAGCTAGGCTTTGTGCAACCTAGTGAAGAAAAATGCCGAGTACCGATCGATACTCCATCTGGGTTAATTGTTGCTAACGCAACCGTGTCCGGCTCGAAAGTAAGTAGTGTCGAAATTGAAATGCCACCAAGTTTCTTGGAGCATCCCGACATAGAGATCAACGTAAAAGACTTCGGAACAGTTACAGCTGATATTGCATTCGGCGGTTGCTATTTTGTGCTCGTTAATGCTGAACCGTTGAATCTTCAAATCTCCAATAAAAACGCTGGGAAGCTAGTGCAGCTAGGCAAAGCGATCAAAGAAGCAGCATCCGCACAAATTAAAGTAAAGCATCCGGAAATACCCGAACTAAACCAAATCGAATACACTATGTTTGTTGAGCATTCTTTACCCAAAATAAAAACATCGACTATTCTTTACCCAGGAAGAGTGGATCGCTCACCGTGTGGTACTGGCACGGCTGCGCAGTTAGCAGCCTTGGTTGCGAAAGGAGAACTGCGGAGCAATCAAGAACTTATCTCTGAGTCAATCATCGATGGTAAGTTCTATGCAAGGGTGAAAGATAAAGTGAAATGCGGAGAAAGAGACGCGATTATTCCCGTCATGCAAGGAAGAGCATGGGTATACGGCAAATCACAATTTTTTATTGACCCTACTGATCCGTTTTTATCGGGATATACACTCAGTGATACTTGGTAGGTTTTGAGTAACCAACTCACATTGCCAACCATTCACCACAAAAGCGTTTATGATGATCGGAGTGATTGCTACTGGTTTAGCCAGCCCAGTCACGCTGGATAAGATTTGTCTGATCATGCTGTGATCTTTCCGCTGATTTGGTGAATTTTGATTGTTGTGTTAATATGCAAGCAGCCAGCACGGAGGGATGCCACACAGAATGGTTCGATCCAACGGCTAAAACTACAGGCGACAGAAGACTTACCCATGGCGCATAGGCGTATGTGCGAATGAGTATTTAAATTGCTGATGTGATCCTCAAAGACTCTCTATCAATCACACAGTGATACTGTGGGGTCAGTGTGCCTTTTTCGATGTAATTGCGTTGACCTCACTTTTTAATTTGGTATTTGCCGCAGCATGTGCCTCAGCGGCAAATAGATCGCTGATGTGACACAGCAGTCCATACCTTCACTCAGCGAAACTGTGAGGTCGGTGTGCTTATGTTGGTTTGAAGATTGCTCGACCTCACCTTTTTATTATGAATTTGTCGCAACAATTGGCGCAGCGGCAAATAAAGTGAGGCCGATTGTTTCGTCCCCGAAAACGCACCCAATTGGCCTCACTTTTTCAGAAAGTTCAAAGACTCGAAAATCGATACTCGAATCTAAGATGTGCAACATGTGGAAGGAAACCGATGTTTATGACAAATACAGATTGGGAATTTACGGATGCTGAAGCTATGACAAATGTTGCGCATTACATGTGGCCAGCGATTAAAAAAGCTGGTGCAATTAGTTTTAGAGCCGCTCAAACAGGTGCCAATACTGCTCGAACTTATATACTATGGCCAGACGCAGAAACGGCATACGAGGCAATTGATGAACTAAGAGTAACAGCCAAGAAAATGACTGACACGAAAGTCACTGGAATGGCAGAAGGTTTTCTGATGGTGGATTACATTGATCGATGAACTTTCCAATAGCTTTGTTTTCGCCATAATCTTTATGGTTGGAGCAGTTTTGTTATGCTTTCTTGTTTTGTATTTAGAAGCCCGACGACTTAGGAGATGCCCTGTTTGTCGCATGCAAAGTTGTGATAGTGTTGGACTTGACTCCAAAAAAGAAGTGCAAATTTGGAAATGTTCGGTTTGTTCATTTGTTCGGGAAGAACCCTTTTTAAATTTTGACTATCGAGGGCCATTTTATCATTAGAGATATAGGAACACGTCAATATTATTTGGTTTGGATGACTATTCAGCCTGGCATTTTTATAGCGCCTACCTGGGTATCATTGTTAAGACTTAGTTCAGTTGGAATACTGAATACATACAGATTTAAATGGCCTGATATTTAAAGCATAGGCTCATTTGAAAATGATATAAATGAGCAGTGGATTAGAACTATTCTAAATTTTAGTTGAAATTTTTGTTGAATTTTGCTACAAGTGAAATGTGCAGGTGGCTTCTATGACACTCTCAAACAGAAAAGGCTGCTAGCTAATAAGACGTATAAGTTTCCACCTGCTTACAAGGTGCCCCGTCTTACGTTTTGAAAATAAAACAGACTATTAAATAAACACAAAACGTAGCGTGGCATGTCAAGGTTTCGCCATGCAAACAAGTAAAACCAACAGTCAAATTGCTATCAGGCAAATGAGTCGTAATTTTGAACGAATTTCTC
>JAAEZW010000457.1 GCA_018222665.1 Paracoccaceae bacterium | reverse complement strand
GTTGCGCACATAATAAAGACCGAAACCAAAAATGACCGAAACGATCAATGCTTGCCCCGTACCGCCGAACCGAACATGGCGCATGGTAAAGCTTGCGCCGATTAATAACATCCCAACCAAAAACAAGGGACGCGCAATTTCCATATGCAGCCACACAGAATGCCGACGCGCTGAAAAGCCAGCGGATTCAAGTTGCGAGATATAGGCGGGCAAATCCCAAATCGAAATTGAGGAGGGATTACCAATCCGGTCACGGATTTGTTCCAGCGTTAGGTTTGACGGCATATAAAATTTCCGCATGTTTTGGGCCAAGTTTTGCGGATTTTCTCCCGAACTTATTGGCCAAACAGTCGCATTTTGCAAAACCCATCGCCCCGTTTCCAATCGTGCTGTATCCGCTTCAATCCGCCTATTTGGCCCCCCTGTTTCGCCATATGAAATCAGCGTGACATCAAACAAAACAGTCCCATCCAAATTTGACCGTGCCGCACGAATAACCGTCTGGCCCAAGTCGTCACCTTGTCTAAACCATAGGCCTTCGGACCCAATCGAAAAATTCGCACGCCTGCCATCGAAATATGTTTCGCGCAGCTCCACATACTGTTTTTTGGTGATGGTAACGATGGGATTGCCAAGTCCAACAATGACACTGCCCAAAAACAACATTGCTGCAACTGGGGCGATTAGTGTTTGAAAGATGGAGCGCCCAGCGGCGCGGGAAATCACCAACTCGCTTGATCGCGCAAGGGATAAGAAAAACCATAATGAGGCCAAGATCGCGATCAGCGGAAAGATTTGATAAAGCTCTGTCGGTAAATTGAACAAGGTTAAAATTGCCAGCTGCGTGGCATCTGCGCGATCACCCACTTGGCGCAATTGTTCAACATAGGCGATTAACCCGATGAACAGCGTAAAAATGGCGGTCACACTGAGGAAAATAACCAAAAATCGGTTTGCAAAATAGCGATGTAAAATCATGTAGTTTGCCCCGATAGCTTACTTTGTCTGCGCAGTACATTTGGGTTGATCGATAGATACATTAATACCCAGAACATAACCAAACCAACGACAGAGGGCGCATAAACCAAATACAACAAGTCAAGATTTGTGCGCGCAGGCTCTGTCACAACACGTTCCACCAATTTCACAATCACCAGCAGAAAAATCGCCAACGCGATAAAACTTGCTGATCCAAACCTGCTAAACCCTGCTGCGTAAAATGCTTCAAAACCGATCATGCTTGACACCAAACAAAGCGCTGCAAATTGAATGCGTCGATGTTTATCTTCGATTAACCGCGACATGGGTTGTCCCGTCAGGTCCGCCGCCAATTGCGGATCAGTCCACAGCAACGCTGTGGGCAGGTAATAAATATGCGGGCGCCCTTTGCGTGCCGCATCAAAGGTTCCCGTTAAATCATAGGCCAGTTCATCAAATTGCGTCAGCGACAGGGTATCATTCGTGCGGTCATGTGACTGCATCAATCCTTTCTGCATCACAAAGATTGTTTGATCCTCGGTCTGGACGAAAAATGCGCGTTCCGATGTGTAGGTATAGCTTGCATCTTTTTCGCGCCGATCAGAGAGAAAGACATCCCGTAATTCACTTTGCGGCGTGATCTCTCGGATAAAAAATGTGACGACCTTAACAGGGTGTTGAAACGGCCC
>JAAEZW010000040.1:3333-11101 GCA_018222665.1 Paracoccaceae bacterium | reverse complement strand
GAAATTACATCCGATCCAAATCAGAAGTGAGTTCGATTTATTCCTTCTTTCGCGTGGAACTGTTAGAGGGTGGCGGGCTTCCTCGGGCAGAAATTTTGAATGTATCAAAGCAACCCAAACCCACTGAATTTCCCTATTTTGGGTCTAATATTGATGGTTTTAGGATCCGCCGCATACGGTATTTGAACGACATTCCAGCCGTGCTGGAAGAGATTTGGTTAGACGCAAATCACGCAAAAAATATCACCCCTGCGGATCTAAACGAAGCGCTTTATGTGTATTATCGCAAATCGCTCGATCTATGGATCACACGGGCCGAGGATCGTATTGGATTGCAGTCAAAACCAATGTGGTGTCCTGAATATCTGCACCTTGATGACACCACTGTCTGTGTGGATCGGCTAAGTTTTGATCAGCGCGATCAACCCGTTGAATTTTCCAAAAGCTGGATCAACTCAAACGTTGCCCAATATGTGGCACGCATAAAATAGGAGCAGTTATGAAAACCGTTAAATATGGAATAATCGGTTGCGGCATGATGGGCCAAGAGCATCTGCGCAATATTGCATTGCTGCCTGATGTTGAGGCGACAGTTATCTATGAACCTGATGAAGGGATGCGTGCGGCAGCAGCTGAGTTGGCACCTAAGGCAAAGTTCGTTGACACTGAAGCGGACGTTTTACATGACCCTGATGTTGATTGTTTGTTGGTGGTTTCGCCAAATCACGAACATTTGCGTCAGTTGGAATGCGCACTGAATGCACCCCATCGCCCGATCCTGATGGAAAAACCGCTATTCACCCAAGAAGACGGGGCAGAACGGATTAAACAATTTGCTGCGCAGTATTCAGCACCAGTCTGGGTTGCAATGGAATACCGCTACATGCCGCCTGTTGCGGCACTGATCGATAATTTAGATACGTCCACTGGGGGCGCGCGGATGTTAACCATTCGTGAGCACCGCTTCCCGTTTCTGGAAAAGGTTGGGGATTGGAACCGTTTCAACGCCAACAGTGGCGGGACATTCGTTGAAAAATGCTGCCACTTTTTCGATTTGATGCGTTTAATTCTGAAATCAGATCCTGTTCGCGTCATGGCGTCGGGTGGGCAAGCCGTAAATCATTTAGATGAAACCTATGATGGTCAGGTGCCTGATATTTGGGATCATGGATACGTGATCGTCGATTTCGCAAGCGGTGCGCGCGCCATGTTGGAATTGTGCATGTTTGCCGAGGGTGCCGAATTTCAGGAACACATTATTGCAACTGGGCCTGATGGCATCATTGAATCCCTTGTGCCTGGTCCCGAGCGATTTTGGCCGACAGAAACATTGGGGCCCAGTCCAACGCCCAAGTTAATTGTCAGCCCGCGCAACCCAAAAGGCCCGATTGAAAAGGAAATTCCCGTCGATCCAACAATCTTGGCCGCGGGAGATCACAATGGATCAACCTTTTATCAACATCAGAAATTCGTTGATATGGTGCGCAATGGTGGGCAGCCAGAAGTTTCGCTGAATGATGGAATGTGGGCGGTTCGCATGGGTCAAGCCGCCCAAAAAAGCGCGCGCACAGGTCACGCTATCACATTATAAAGCGAACATAAACGAACATTATTGACCAAAAACGAAAATACAGACATAAACGCCCCAAGTCGGTTAAGAGGCGTTTCAGATGTATGATTATGATTTTGATGTCTTTGTTATCGGGGGCGGTATTAACGGGTGTGGTATCGCACGTGATGCAGTCGGACGTGGGTATCGCGTGGGTCTGGCCGAAATGAATGATCTTGCTTCGGCAACATCTTCGGCGTCTACAAAATTATTTCATGGCGGCCTTCGTTACCTAGAATATTTTGAATTTCGGTTGGTGAAAGAGGCGCTGATAGAACGCGAACATTTGCTGCATGCCATGCCGCATATCAGTTGGCCAATGCGTTTTGTTTTGCCAATCGCGCCCGACATGCGATTTGACAACAGCACGCCGACATCACGATTGTTGCAAAAGATCATGCCATGGATGAAGGGCCGCAGGCCTGATTGGTTAATTCGACTGGGTCTGTTTCTATATGACCACATGGGTGGTCGAGAGGTTTTGCCGGCGACCAAAACGTTGAATTTGCGTACCGCACAAGAGGGAGGTCCGCTGAAACAATCGTTTGTGAAAGCATTTGAATATTCCGATTGCTGGATCGAGGATTCTCGTCTTGTGACGTTGAATGCGCAAGATGCAAAACAGCGTGGCGCGACGATCATGACGCGTACCAAGGTGGTTGCGACCAGCCGACAGTCGGACCATTGGATTATTACACTGTTGGATCAAAAGACCCAAGTTAGACACGAAATCACGACGAAAATGATCGTGAACGCAGCTGGCCCGTGGGTTGGTGAATTGTTGGGTCAAACACTGGGATTGAAAACCAATGAAGGCGTGCGATTGGTTCGTGGAAGCCACATAGTCACCCGCAAGTTATATGATCATAACAAGGCCTATTTTTTTCAAGGAACGGATGGTCGCATTATCTTTGCGATTCCTTACGAAAATGTTTTCACCTTGATCGGCACAACG
The DNA here is from genome assembly GCA_018222665.1 of Paracoccaceae bacterium. Lineage (GTDB taxonomy): Bacteria > Pseudomonadota > Alphaproteobacteria > Rhodobacterales > Rhodobacteraceae > HIMB11. The sequence goes on along the minus strand of JAAEZW010000040.1, from coordinate 8,537 downwards.
GATCAGGATCACTTAGATCCAAATGCACCGGTCGAATGCACCGCCGAAGAACAGGCATATCTATTGAAATTTGCCTCGCAATATTTTGAAACCCCAGTGACTAAGGATGATATTGTTTGGACGTTTTCTGGTGTGCGCCCGCTTTACGATGATGGGGCGTCATCCGCATCGGCTGCGACGCGGGATTATGTGTTAAAGGTGGACAATTCAAATGGGCAAGCGCCTGTTTTGAATATCTTTGGCGGGAAAATCACAACCTATCGAAAATTGGCGGAAAGCGCGTTGGTTGAAATCGAAAATGCGCTGGGCGTTAAGTCCGCTCCATGGACAAAACGCGTGCCATTACCTGGCGGTGATTTTGACGTCGGTGGGTTTGATGCATTGGTCGAAAATCTTTTGGACACCTATGATTTTTTGACACCTTCTTGGGCCACGCGAATGGTTCGTATGTATGGAACGAATGCGATAAAAATCATTACCGCGGTCGCACAAGCACTTGATAAAAAACATAATTATGGATGTGATATTACCGCGGCTGAACTGGATTGGAGCATTGAAAACGAATTTGTTCAAACGGCAGACGATTTTGTGTGGCGGCGTACGAGGCTGGGTCTCAAACTTACCCCATTTTTGACACCTTCTTGGGCCACGCGAATGGTTCGTATGTATGGAACGAATGCGGTAAAAATCATTGCCCCGGTCACACAAACACCTGATCAAAAACAGAATTTTGGATGTGATGTTACCGCGGCTGAACTGGATTGGGGCATTAAAAACGAATTTGTTCAAACGGCAGACGATTTTGTGTGGCGGCGTTCGAGGATGGGTCTCAAACTTACCTCAGCACAGATTGATGTGATCAATACATATATTTTGGATAACCAATAAAATCAGCGTACTCTTGTTCTTTGTCGCAAAAAACCTTACCTCCTGTGTAACCAAGGAGTGTTCACCATGATGGCAATTTACGGACCTTTGCAACTGATCCTTAGTGTTGTGTATTTTATGATGATTATCCACATCATCATGAGTTGGCTGATCAATTTTCAGGTTCTTAATCTTCATCAGCCTTTGGTAGCGCAAATTTGGATTGGTTTGAACAAATTGCTTGAGCCGATCTACCAACCCATTCGCCGCAATCTACATCAGCCTTTGGTTGCTCAAATTTGGATTGGTTTGAACAAATTGCTCGAGCCGATCTACCAACCCATTCGCCGTATTTTGCCAGATACACGCCCAATGGATTTGGCGCCTTTGGTCGCGTTTATCATTGTCATTTCACTGCAAAATTACATCCTTCCAGAAATTTTTCGTGCGTTTCTTTAATTAAAACAAAGACCTGCAATATTTCGATAATCCGTGGCTTGTCATGGTCATTGACCTATGGGACATTGTGAAAAAGAGCAGTAACCAAGGTAAATAATGACGGACGCATCAGCAGTTTTGCGCGATGTATTCGGGTTTGATGACTTCAGGCCCGGGCAAAAGGATATTGTTGATGCGGTCACGCAGGGCGAAAATGTCCTTGCCATTATGCCTACGGGTGGCGGAAAATCTCTTTGTTATCAATTACCTGCGCTTTTGCGTGACGGTGTGACGATTGTGGTATCCCCGCTGATCGCATTGATGCGCGATCAGGTCCGTGCATTGCGTTCCATTGGAGTTGGGGCAGGGGCGCTGACATCGGCAAATACCCAAGAAGAAAATGATGAAATTTTTGCCGCTCTTGAGGATTGCTCCCTGCGCCTTTTGTACCTCGCACCCGAGCGTTTGGGGTCTGCGCAAATCACGTCGGTATTACGTCGGTATCGCGTCGGTATGATATCGGTGGATGAGGCACATTGCGTCAGTCAGTGGGGTCACGATTTTCGTCCCGATTATCTAAAGATTGGCGAATTGCGCCGACAGCTGGGTGTCCCACTGTCTGCCTTTACGGCCACGGCAGATGCCGAAACACGTGCGGAAATCGTTACGCGCCTATTTGATGATCATCCGCCAAAAACGTTTCTGCGTGGATTTGATCGCCCAAACATTCATCTGGCCTTTGCTGTCAAAAACAACCCGCGTCGACAGATTATTGATTATGCCGACGCGCGGCGTGGGCAGTCGGGGATCGTGTATTGCGGAACACGATCAAAAACCGAAAGCCTGGCCAAGGCATTGGCGGACGAAGGGCACCAAACCTGTTTCTATCATGGGGGAATGGACCCCGTTGATCGGCGTGTGGTTGAGGAACGCTTTAACAAAGAAGAGGGCCTAATCGTGGTGGCCACGGTGGCCTTTGGCATGGGCGTGGATAAACCTGATATCCGTTGGGTGGCGCATGCGGATTTACCCAAATCAATCGAGGCGTATTATCAGGAAATCGGACGCGCAGGGCGTGATGGTGCCGAGGCTGAAACCCTGACGCTATATGGTGCAGAAGATATTCGTTTTCGACGTACCCAAATCGACGAAAGCCTTGCGCCCCCTGAACGCCGTCATGCAGATCATGGGCGCTTGAATGCGCTCTTGGGATTGGCCGAGGCGTTGGAATGTCGCCGTTCGGTCCTATTGGGATATTTTGGGGAGCAGGCGCAAAATTGTGGCAAATGCGATCTATGCGAAAAACCACCTGAAACCTTTGACGGCACAACGGCCGTGCGCAAGGCGCTTTCTGCTATGCTGCGCACGGATGAACGCTTTGGCGCAGGTCATTTGATTGATATTCTAATTGGGGCCGATACCGAAAAAATGCGTCAGCATGGTCATGCCGATTTGCCCACCTTTGGCGTGGGACGCGATATAAGCAAACAGAACTGGCAAGGTATTTTTCGGCAGATGATGGGCCATGATCTGGCGCGTCCTGATCCCTCCCGCCATGGCGCACTTTGCATGACCCAAGCGGGTCTATCGATTTTAAAGGATCAACAATCCATCACATTGCGCATGGACACGCTGAAGGTTGAAAAATCACGACCAAATGTAAAGACGCTTGTGTCGGATGAGGATGCACCGCTGTTGTCCGCACTTAAGGCCAAGCGGCGATTTTTGGCGGAACAGGCGGATGTTCCTGCCTATATCGTTTTCAATGACAAAACCCTGATCGAAATGGCGCAAAAGCGTCCCAAGAATTTTGATGAAATGGCCAAAATCAACGGAATAGGGTCTAAAAAGTTGGATACCTATGGCGCGGCTTTCCTTGAGGTCATCGTGGGTGAAGTTCAGGAAATGCACCCCAGTCGCAAAAAATTCGCGGGCCGCAATGAGGGCACCGTTTATGATCAACTGCTTGAGGTGCAGGCGGATCTGATGCGGGGCGAATGCGGCACGGAAAAACCAATGAGCTGTTCCGCATCACTCCTTGCAAAGATTGCTGAACTAAAGCCGCGGGATGCTGTTTCGATGAACCGTATCTTGGGCGATCGACGTGCGGAACGGTTTGGATCGGCGTTTTTGGAGGTCATTGCCGCGCAATGAATTTGCGGCTCTAACAACTGCTTTTGCAAAGTATGTTGAATAGCGCCCTACATCACTCTAAATCAGGGATACGAAAGGATGTTCAAATGCTTGTAGTCGTCTCGCCTGCCAAAAAACTTGATATGTCGCCCTTAACAGATGTGACGGTCACAGAACCGCGTTTTCCCGAGGACGCCACAAAACTGGCCAAGGCCGCAGGACGTCTGACAATCCAAGGATTGCGGGATTTGATGCATTTGTCCGAACCATTGGCCAAGTTGAACAAAACACGGTTTTCTGAATTTGGCGAACAAGAAAAGAAAGCTGCGGTATTTGCATTTGCTGGTGACACCTATCAGGGATTTGAGGCCGCAACAATTGATGAAGATGCCCTGCGCTGGGCGCAGGATCATTTGCGGATTTTGTCGGGTCTTTATGGTTTGTTGCGCCCCTTGGATGAAATTGAGCCCTATCGTTTGGAAATGGGCAGTCGTTTGAAAGTGGGGCGCAAAACCTCACTCTACGAATACTGGGGCGATCGGATCGCAACCGAGTTGAACCAAGATGCAGAGGCAGCAGGATCAGATATTTTGGTCAACTGTGCATCCCAAGAATATTTTGGGGCAGTTGATTTGAAAAAACTGTCATTGCGCGTAATCACGCCGCAATTTTATGAGGATCATGAAAAGGGACCCCGCATCGTTAGTTTTTATGCAAAACGCGCGCGTGGATCGATGGCCCGTTATATTGTGGAAAACCGTATCAAAACGGTCGATGCGCTGTGTGATTTCATGGTGGGTGGATATGCCTATCAGCCTGAAATGTCATCGCCCGAAAAACCCGTGTTCCTGCGCGCCTCTGACTAGGTGACAATCGTCCGAACGCCGCGTATAAGGCGCGCAAAAGATGATTTTGCAAAGGACGACTGCAATGACACTACAGATTTTTGGCCACAAATCCCCCGACACAGATTCAACGGGTTCCCCCATTGTTTGGTCATGGTATTTGAACGAGGTAAAGGGCATCGCAGCCGCACCAAAACTATTGGGTGAACCCAATACTGAGGCGGCATTCGTCCTAAAGCGTTGGAACCTTGATAAGCCAGAAATCATTGGTGGAGTTGATGCAGGCGCGCCTGTCGTGATTGTTGATACGAATAACCCCGCTGAATTGCCCAATGGTATCAATGATGCGGATATTCAGGCCATTATTGATCACCACAAATTGGTGGGTGGTTTGGAAACAAAGGGTCCAATTGATATCACGATCCGTCCGTTGGCCTGCACCGCAACAATTATGTACGATCTGATGGGTGAAGATGCCGCCAAAATGCCCGAGGCGATCAAGGGCGCGGCCCTATCCTGTATTTTGTCAGACACATTGGAATTCCGCAGCCCCACAACAACCGACCATGATCGCGCGGTTGCACAGAAATTGGCAGATGATCTGGGAATTGATATGGCCGCCTATGCCGCCGATCTGTTTGAGGCGAAATCAGATGTATCTGCGTTCAGTGATGCCGAATTGTTGCGCATGGATTCCAAGGAATATGAAGTGGGCGGAAAACAGTTCCGTGTGTCTGTTCTGGAAACCACAGCGCCGAAAATCGTTCTGGACCGCAAAGATAGACTGATGGCCAGCATGGTGGATGTTGCGGTCGAAGATGGCGCAGACCAAGTTTTGCTGTTTGTCGTAGATATTCTAAACGAAGAGGCGACATTGCTGGTTCCCAATGATTTGGTCAAATCAGTTGCCGAAAAATCATT
>JAAEZW010000040.1:0-2960 GCA_018222665.1 Paracoccaceae bacterium | reverse complement strand
TGGGTGCTGTTGGTCAGAAAATCTATTTCATTGGTACGGACGCGGAACTTCCCTTTTTCGCACCGCTTAGACTGATTGATGATCCGATTCAGATTTCGCATGTTTCGATTGAAGAGGCCGAGGGTATTGTTTGCACGGGCCTGCCAACCGCCGATGGCACACCCGATGATGTGCGTGTGCCGCTGCTTTATGCCAAACAAAAGGGGTTAAAACTGCTTTGTGCGAACCCTGATATTATTGTGGATCGCGGCGACAAACGTGAATGGTGCGCGGGTGCTGTGGCACAGGCGTACAGTGAAATGGGCGGTATCTCGCTTTATTTTGGGAAACCCCACGCGCCGATCTATGATTTGGCGCGTCGCCGATTGTCGGCCATTCGTCCAAATATCCCAGATGATCGTATACTGGCGATTGGCGATGGGATCACAACTGATATCCAAGGTGCAATAGGCGAGGGAATCGATAGTTTGTTTATTACGGGCGGATTGGCAGCCAAAGAAACCGTGACGGTGACACAGCCTGATCCTGAAAAATTGTCGCAGTATGTTTTGGAAAAACAGTTGGATCCGACATTTTCAATTGGTTTCTTGCGCTAAGTTTCTGTTTATAAAAAGTAATACATCTTAAGTTCCGCAAAATAACTACCTGCTAGGATTTGTTTGCGTGTATAACACCCTCTTTTCTGCAGTTGCAAAGTAATAAAATTACAATTATATATGAATAAAGTAATTATTATTACGCATCGAACAGGGAAATCAGATGTTGGACAATCAACCGCGCGGCACAATTTGCATCGAAGATATCGAAATGGGTATGACGCGTTACATCCGCAAGGTTGTGACAGACAAAGACATTGAAATGTTTGCCGAGGTATCCACCGATCGCAATCCAGTACATTTGGACGACGCATATGCACAAGATACGATTTTCGAAGGGCGCATTGCGCATGGTATGCTTACGGCTGGTTTGATTTCTGCTGTGATTGGCGAACAACTGCCTGGTCATGGCACAATTTATATGAGCCAGAACCTAAAGTTTCTGGCCCCTGTGCGTCCCGGTGATCTGGTTTATGCAGAGGTAAAAGTCACCGACATCGTTATTGATAAACGACGTGTAAAGCTTGAATGCAAATGCGAAGTTGAAGGCAAAAAGGTGCTGGTTGGTGAAGCCATGGTTATGGCGCCAAGCCGTAAGTTTGACTAACATCACATGACGCTGTGTTGCTGCTTGCATCAGCGGCGGGCGCAGTTTACCTCAGTAATATGAGAGTTATCCGCGATTATCAGTTCGTCGATCCAAACGATAAAGGTGCCAGTGTTGCCATTGGTAATTTTGATGGTGTCCATTTAGGTCATCAATCGGTTATTGATTTGGCACGCGATGGTGCAAAACGTCATGATGCCCCGTTGGGAATTTTGACATTTGAACCCCATCCGCGCAGCTATTTTGCGCCCGATGCCGCCCCATTTCGATTGATGGATGCGCATGCCCGCGAAACACGTTTGGCGAAATTGGGGGTCGAACGCCTGTACCAATTGAATTTCAATGCATCGCTTGCCGCGCTGACACCGCGCGAATTCGCAAAGCAAGTGATTGTGGATGGTTTGGGTTTGGTTAATGTGGTTGTTGGTGCTGATTTTTGTTTTGGAAAAGGACGCGCGGGTACAACCACGGATTTGGTGAAATTTGGGCAAGAGATGGGGTTTGATGTAACAATTGCGCCCCTGATCGAAGATGCCAGCATTCAGATTTCGTCAACCGCAATCCGGAACGCATTGTCAGATGGGCGCCCGCGGGATGCGGCGGCAAAGTTGGGCCATTGGCACCGCATTGAGGGTGAGGTGATCGGCGGTGAACAACGTGGTCGCGATCTGGGTTACCCAACTGCGAACATGGCACTGGATGGGCTGCATTTGCCAAAACTGGGTGTCTATGCTGTGATTGTTGATGTGCTCGATGGTCCACATGCGGGTTCCTATCACGGGGCGGCATCCTTGGGCGTACGTCCAATGTTTGGTGAAAATACGCCGAATTTAGAGACGTTTATTTTCGATTTCTCAGGCGATTTATATGGATCAACCTTATCTGTCGGTTTGGTTGATTTCCTGCGTCCTGAATTGAAATTTGACGGACTTGATGCGCTCATCACACAGATGGATGCTGATTGTGCGCAAGCACGCGAAATCCTTCAATCGTTATGAGTACTGATCCCATAAAACGCAGTGGATTATCTCCAAAGTTTTGGGAGAAAAAACCGCTAAAAGACATGAACCCCATTGAATGGGAGGCCCTGTGCGATGGGTGTGGGAAATGTTGCCTGAATAAGATTGAGGATGAAGATACGGGTGATGTTTATCTAACACGTGTCGCCTGTCGGTTATTGGACGATCAAACCTGTCGATGCGGACAATATGACATCCGCCATCAATTCGTCCCTGAATGTATTATCCTAAATCCTGATACGATTGAACAAAATGCCTATTGGTTGCCGAAAACTTGTGCCTATAAATTACTATGGGATGGTTTGCCGCTATACTATTGGCACCCCCTGATTTCGGGAACACCACAATCCGTACATGATGCGGGTGTTTCAGTTCAGGGTATGACCGTTTCAGAATTTGAAGTGGATGAAGATGATTGGGAAAATCATCTGATTGAGGAGCCTGAATAATGTTTTTCGCCTCTGACAATGCGGGACCTGTGCCGCAACAAGTTTTGGATCAAATGGTTTCTGCCAATTCTGGATACTTGCCCAGCTATGGGGCCGATCCACAGATGGAACAGGTGACCCGCCTGGTGAGAGAGAAATTTGAAGCACCTGAAGCAGCGGTTTATTTGGTCGGCACGGGAACTGCCGCGAATGCATTGGCTTTGTCTACTCTGTCTCAACCATGGGAAACAGTTTTCTGTTCACCCGTGTCGCACATTCACGAGGATGAGTGTAATGCGCCAGAATTTTA
>JAAEZW010000456.1 GCA_018222665.1 Paracoccaceae bacterium | reverse complement strand
GCCCGACACCGTGCGTTTCACCCGCGCGATCAAAGAATGCGTGGCTTATGAAGAGCGTCTGGCAGTAATTGAAGCGCTGTGGAAAATTGCGCTTGCCGACGGAGAGCGGGATGCAGAAGAAGATGCATTGATCCGACTGGTTGCAAGTCTGCTGGGCATTACAGACGTGGACAGCGCCAAAGCGCGTCAAAAGGTTGACTGATTTGATTGCAGGCCTGCCGATGTATGATCGCCCCGAATTACGGGACGCGCATAATCGGCTTTGGGCCGCACTTCGTGCGAATTTGGGATTTGGTCCAGAAAGTCTGAGCAGCCCCACTGACATGGCATCGTTTTGGCAATCTGATGATTTACTGTTTGGGCAGACATGCGGCATGCCCTATCGCACATTTCTTCATGATCGCGTGCAGTTGGTGGGCACACCCGATTATGGATTAGAGGGATGTTCCCCAGGTTATTATCGAAGTGCCTTGATCGTCCATGCGGATAGCGAGATAGGCGAATTCAACGACCTTGCCGAAAAACGCATCGCATATAATGAAGCCTTATCGCAATCAGGTTGGGCCGCAATAATCACCGAAATGGAATACGCAGACATGCGCCCCAGCAGCGGGTTGCAAACACATGCCCATATCAATTCGGCGCAGGCTGTTTCGAAAAAACTGGCTGATTTTGCCGCCATTGATGCGCATACTTGGGCGCTGATGTGCAGATATCAATCCGATCTCACCCGCAGTTTGCGCGTTGTGCACTGGACATCTCCAACCCCAGCATTGCCGTATATTTGTGCACCGCGTTTTGATGCTCAGGCTATTTTTCATGCCGTGCAAAATTCGCTGAACGCATTGCCACCCTCAAACTCTGAAACACTTGGGATACGCGGTATTCTCAAAATCGCGAAACAGGACTACCTTGACGTGCTTAACCCAAGTTCGCCTTGCAATTTATTTGAACACCCCCAATGTTCATGAAATTATTCCGCAGCCGTGGTTGGTTTACGGGTGTTGTTGTGAGGAATATTCTGCCTTAAGATTTGATCAAATACACAACAGAGAATCATGTGAACCTGCCTACCCCCGTCATTCAAATTACAAATTTGCACAAAGCCTATGGTGATTTAAAGGTTTTGAAAGGCGTCGATGTGACGGCCCATCGCGGTGATGTCATTTCACTAATTGGTTCCTCAGGCTCTGGTAAATCGACGTTGCTACGGTGTTGTAACCTGTTGGAGGACAGCCAAGAGGGTGAGATTTCATTCAAGGGCGAACTTGTAAAGTGGACGTCAGGATCGGCACGACGTCCCGCAGATCAAAAGCAAATCACACGGATTCGCACAAATCTGTCCATGGTGTTCCAACAATTTAATCTGTGGTCACACATGACAATTTTGGAGAATGTGATGGAAGCCCCTATCAGCGTTCTAAAACGCGATAAGAGAGAGGTTGAGGCCGCGGCGCGAAAGTATCTGGCGCAGGTTGGCATCGGCGAAAAATGTGATGTCTATCCTGCACAGCTGTCAGGCGGACAGCAGCAGCGTGCCGCAATCGCACGTGCATTGTGCATGGAACCAGAGGCACTTTTGTTTGACGAACCGACATCAGCACTTGATCCAGAATTGGAACAAGAGGTGATCCGTGTTATAAAGAAATTGGCGGAAGAAGGTCGCACAATGCTGA
>JAAEZW010000455.1 GCA_018222665.1 Paracoccaceae bacterium | reverse complement strand
GATATTAAAATCCCATACCCACATCGCGTGGTCGAGTTTAAAAATATGCCGGATATACCTGAGGAATGACAAAAAAAGCATTGGTGATTGGGGGTGGTCCCGCGGGTTTGATGGCTGCTGAGCAGTTGATCAAGGCGGGGCTGTCCGTAACCATCGCCGAGGCAAAGCCTACCTTGGGTCGTAAATTTTTGATGGCGGGAAAATCGGGTTTGAACCTAACCATGGACGAACCCGTTTCTGCGTTTTTGCCCCATTATTACGACGCCCGAACGCACCTTGACCCGATGATTGCATCCTTTGGCCCGCAAGAGGTGAAAGAGTGGACAGAAAAGTTGGGTCAACAAATCTTTGTCGGCACATCAGGACGCGTCTTTCCCAAGGTGATGAAGGCATCCCCCCTATTGCGCGCATGGATTACACGGTTGTTGGATGCGGGTGTTAACCTAACGACGAATTGGAAATTGTCAGGCTTAAGCGAAAATAATGCGCAATTTCTAACACCTGACGGTGCCAAAAATATCATCGCTGATGTCGTCGTATTGGCCATGGGCGGCGCAAGTTGGGCGCGTTTGGGATCAGATGGGGCATGGGCCAAAAAGTTCGGCCCAATTACCCCGTTCCAACCTGCAAACTGCGCCTTTTCGATGGATTGGTCGGATCACATGACCAAATTTTTTGGCACACCGATCAAGAATATCACTCTCCGCGCTGGCGACATGATATCACGCGGGGAAATCATTGTATCACGTAATGGCATCGAAGGCGGCGGCATCTATTCCGTCAGTCGCACCTTGCGCTCAGGCGTTCCATTAACGATTGATCTAAAGCCCGATTGGACAGCCGACCGGGTCGAAACTGCACTGTCAAAACCCCGCGGCAAGGACAGTCAGACAAACCATCTGCGTAAAACCCTAAAGCTTGACCCGATAAAGATCGCATTGATGCGCGAGGTTAAACCGCAACTGCCGCAAGATGCCAAAGCACTGTCCAAAATGGTGAAATGCCTGTCCATTACAACCCTTGAACCGCGCCCCATGGATGAGGCGATTTCGACAGCGGGTGGAATCCCGTGGAACCGATTGGACGCGGGTCTTATGTTACTGGATCGCCCCGGCATTTTTTGTGCGGGTGAAATGATTGATTGGGAGGCACCAACAGGCGGCTATTTGATCACCGCCTGTTTGGCAACGGGCCGATGGGCGGGGTTGCACGCCGCGCAATTTGCACAGCGTACATAATCACATGTGATTTAAGGCAAGGCCGCGGCACGCTTGAACGCATCGCGTTCGCGCAAGCGTTTTGTGTAGGCTTTGAATGTCTCATTCTCTAATGGGAATTTGGCGTTATAGGCCCAACCGCCACAATGCACCAAAATGATGTCGGGAATGGTCATCGTGTCCCCCATCAAATAGGGGCCGTCGATTTGTTCCATCAGGCGATCCAAGGATCGTGCGAATTCCAATTTCAGGCTGTCTTTCACGGCGGGCACCCGTTCTGCCTCAGGCAGGATGAAACTATGACGGGCAGCGGTCCATAAAACCGCATCAATTTCATCATTCACACGGTGCAACAATGCGTCCTGTTTTGCGCGTTGAACCGATCCTGCAGGAAAGGTTAATCCCCCATGGCGATCCGCCAAAAATGTGATGATTGCCGCGCTGTCGGTGATCACCTCGC
>JAAEZW010000454.1 GCA_018222665.1 Paracoccaceae bacterium | reverse complement strand
CCTTCCCCGTCAGCGCCGCGCCAGAACGCACAAATCCAAGGTATTGATCCTTCAGCAGCATCATCTGCTCTTCGCTCAATTCCAGAGTATCTTTGGAATTCCACAGGGTTTCAATACGCTGAAACAGGGCCTTATTCCCGCTGATCTTGGCCCCATGCGCGGCCAACTTTGGCGAAAACTCTCGCATCAACGCGTCAAGCTCTGGATTGGTATGCGCACCCGCCATTGCGTAAAACGGCGACAGCACCTTGTGCATCAATTCACTGGTTGTTTCCAATGCTTCAATGGTATTTGCGAATGTCGCTGGCTCTGGACTTAGAGCAATGGCATCAATTTTTGCCAAATCATCTTGCATGGCGATGTCCAATGCTGGTGCAAAATCTGCCGCTGTGATTTTTGCAAATGGGGGAACCTGAAACGGTGTGTCCCAAACGTCCAACAACGGATTTGTCATACTTTGCGCCTTTCTATGCGTTATGTGTGTCCTGAACAGATGGGACAGTCGGTTCGTTTATTCAATCGGATCTGGCGGGTTTCGCCGAAATGGGCATCATAAATCAACATCGACCCTGTCAAAGTTGCACCCGTTTTCAGGATCAATTTCATCGCCTCACCCGCCATCATTGTGCCAATTACACCCGGTAATGGCGCAAAAACGCCGGCTTCGGCGCAGCTTGGCGCCAAACCATCAGCGGGCTTTTCAGGAAAGATACACTGATAACAGGGCCCTTTTCTTGCGGGATCGAACACAGAAATCTGGCCTTCCCATTGACTAAGCGCACCTGACACCATCGGTTTTTGTTGTGAAACGGCGATCTTGTTCACCAAATATCTGGTTTCAAAATTGTCGCTACCTTCCATTATCAGATCATAGTCTACGATCAATTCCTCGGCGATCTCTTCATCAAGACGCCGATTGTAGGGCTTCACCTCGATATGTGGGTTTTGCGCCAACATTTGCGCTTTGGCGGAAAAAACCTTGGGCGTTCCAATTCCCTCTTCGGTATGGATCACCTGCCGTTGCAAGTTTGCGTTTTCAACGGTGTCATCATCTATCACACCGATTGTACCAACCCCCGCCGCGGCGAGGTATTGCAGCGCCGGCGCACCCAATCCCCCTGCCCCAACAACTAATATCTTAGCGTCCTTTAATCGTTTTTGCCCTGTCCCCCCGATTTCGCGCATCACGATATGACGGGCGTAGCGTTCCAATTCGATACTTGAAAAAGGCCCCGTTAATTTTGTTGGTTGTGACTCTGGCGGATGGGCTCGCGCACGTAAAAATGTCAGTAATTGACGATACAAGTAAACTCCACCAACCACAGTTATCAAAACCGACCAGGCGGCCAATGATTGCCCCAAAATCACAAAGTCCGGCGCTATTGATCCTGCAACCATCATCCAAACGCATAGGATCAGGATGATCACAACCGCATTGATCAGCATTCCGCGCGTCATCCTATGTTGCCCCTGTTGATCCAAAACCCCCTGCACCCCGATCCGTTTCATCAAGTGCAGCTACAATCGCAAAGGTCGCCTGAACCACAGGTGCGACAACCATTTGTGCGATGCGCATTCCATGGGTCACGCGGAACGTAGCTGCGCCCCCATTCCAAAGGATCACGCCCAAATCACCACGATAATCGCTGTCGATGGTCCCGATCGCGTTGGCCAAAGTA
>JAAEZW010000453.1 GCA_018222665.1 Paracoccaceae bacterium | reverse complement strand
AACTTCATATCCTCAGCCTCGCGCACGATTTCCTTGATCGCCGCATAAACCAAGGGCGGGCCTGATGCCAAAAGCTCGGCCAATTTGCGCGCCTCTGCCATCAGATCAGCGGCAGGATGGATGTGGTTGATAATGCCCCACCCCTTGGCCTCTTCTGCATCAAACCAACGCCCTGTGAGCAATAGTTCCATCGCGATGTGATAGGGAATGCGTTTTGGCAATTTGACAGAGGCCGCATCCGCAACGGTACCTGAGCGAATTTCAGGCAGGGCAAATGTCGCGTGATCTGCGGATAAAATGATGTCCGCCGACAGGGCCAATTCCAACCCGCCGCCGCAGGCAATCCCGTTTACGGCGGCAATCACAGGTTTGTTCATGCCGCGCAGTTCCTGCAATCCACCAAAACCACCCACGCCATAATCCCCATCCACGGCGTCGCCCTCGGCCGCGGCCTTTAAATCCCAACCCGGGCAAAAGAATTTTTCACCACCCCCCGTTAGGATCGCAACACGCAAATCAGGATCATCACGAAAATCGCGAAACACATCCCCCATGATGCGGCTGGTGGCCAGATCAATGGCGTTCGCTTTGGGGCGATCCAATGTCACCTCTAATACGTGACCGCGGCGTTCGGTTTTAATGGGGCTATCGCTCATGTCGCTCTCCTGATCAGTGCATCTACCGCGATTGCGGTGGTTGGTGTTGCGATTATGGGGTTTATTTCAACTTCTAACACGTCATTCATGTTTTGCTGAACATAGGATTGAACGGACATCACCGCATCCACCAATGCGGCCATATCTGCCGCAGGTTGGCCGCGATATCCATTCAGGATGGGCGCAATTTTCAACCGTTGGAAGGCCTCTGTCACATCCTGCGGCGTTACAGGCAGAACCAGGGTTGTGCTGTCCTTTAGGATTTCGGTCATCACGCCCCCTGCCGCAAGGGTTAGGACAAAACCATGCGCAGGGTCAGCGACAACACCGATTAGGATTTCACACACCGCCCCCGTGATCATTTGTTCCATCAGGAAACTGTCACTTCCCATGTTTTGCGCCGCAGATTTCACCGCATCCATCGATGTTAGGTTAAGCGCAACACCACCTGCATCCGATTTATGCGCCAGCCCTTGGGCCTTTATCACAGCAGGAAATGGAAAATCGCCCTGATTGTCGATGTCATCCAAGCTCACGACCCGCGCTGCAGGCACTGTTAAGCCAGATTGCGCCAGGTCCGCTTTCGCCTCTGCCTCGCTTAGGGTCACGCTCGTCTCACTCGGGGTGGATATCCATAGGGGCTGATCGTTTTGAATGCCCTGACCCACTGCCGCAGCAGCCCTCACCGCCTCTAAGCTTTCGCGCAAACCATTCAAACACGGAATGCCCAAGGCACCCAAGCGTTCGGCCACATGTTCAGGCATGTTTTCCGCAAGGCTTGCCGCCAAGATCAGAACACGATCACTTTGCGCATGGGCGTATTCGACCCCTTCAATCACGCAATCCCACGCGGATTGGGAACAGCGATCTGCGCGCGGGAAATCCACAACCAAAATTGTTGCATCCTGATCCCCCAACATCATCGCAGCATAGCATTTTCCCATCGCCGCTCCATCACCCCAGATATAAGTGTGATAATCCAATGGGTTCGCCAAGGCGACCTTATCCCCTAAGGCGGCGCGC
>JAAEZW010000039.1 GCA_018222665.1 Paracoccaceae bacterium | reverse complement strand
GGGAAACCCAACATTCCGCACCTGCAATGGGAAGGGTGTCCACATCCATAAAGCGCATATCGGCAAATCTGGGATGATACTCGGCCATGACGGCCTCGGCCGCGGGGCCCTGAATTGCCAATAGGGCGCGATTGTCCAAGGATTTGACCGTAATTTCAGGTTCCAAATATTTCCGCAGATGCGCAATGTCGGCATCTTTGCACGCGGCATTTACCACGACAAAAATGTGGTCTCCGCGATTTGCGAACATCAAATCATCTAAAATTCCGCCTTGCTCATTTGTAAAGAAACCATAGCGCTGACGATCAACGCCCAGATCAAGGACATTCATGGGGATCAAACGTTCCAGCGCACGCGCAGTCGTTTCATAATCCGGCCCGCGCAGGATCACCTGACCCATATGGCTGACATCAAATAATCCTGCCTTGGATCGCGTGTGTAGATGTTCTTTCATCACGCCTGCCGCATATTGTACGGGCATGTCATATCCCGCGAAAGGCACCATTTTAGCGCCCAGTTCGAGGTGTAGATCATAAAATGGCGTTTGCTTTAGGCCTTCGCTCATCCGGTTTCCTTCAATGTCTTACCGGATAATCCGGCATCAATACACTCGCGGTGCGATGTCCGCGGTTTGATGCCCCCTCTGTACTTTTGCCTGAGATCGCTATCCCTTCGGCGGATGTTACACATCTCTCTCCAGAGTCTATTTACCCCATGGTCCTGCAGCCTGAGAGTTTCCGGGGGCGGTTGCTCCTTCGGCACTGGATCACCAGTTCTCCCATGGTGGTGCGTCTATGTAGACATATGTACACAAAATTGCCAACATAATTTTTGCACGCAGTGTAATTGATAGGTTTGACACCGCTGAAAGGGTGGTCCAACACTGCAGTTATGAATGATCCATATTTTTTTGGCTACGGCAGTCTCGTTAATACCAAAACCCACGTGTATCAGGATGCACGCCCAGCAAAACTGTCGGGTTGGCGGCGCGTTTGGAAACGTACAAATGCGCGGGATATGGCGTTTTTAACGATTGTTTCGGCTGATGGCACGGAATTACTTGGACTGATCGCCAAGGTGCCCAATGCCGATTGGGGTGCACTAGATGCCCGAGAAGAGGGATATGATCGTTTGGTGGCAACCGATATGATCACCCATGATCATTCTGATAATCCTGAACTGGCTATTTACGCGATCCCCGAAGCGACGCGATTCCCGCCAACGCCCGATCATCCAATATTGCTCAGTTACTTGGATGTGGTTCTACAGGGGTATTTGCATGTCTTCGGGGAAGCAGGCGTTCAACACTTTATGGAAACGACCGATGGGTGGGATACGGTTGTGTTGAACGATCGCGCAAATCCAATCTATCCGCGCGCGCAATCGTTAAGCGCGGATGAAACCGCGCTTGTTGATGCCTGTTTGACGCAGGTTGGTGCGCAACTTCGCGATTAGATCGCGGTTTTCATGCTTTCTTCTAGATAGATTTCCCGCAGTCTTGGGACGACAGATCCTGGTGCGCCGCTGGAAATTTTCTGTCCGTCTAATTCCACAACGGGGGTCACGAAGGCAGATGCACTGGTGATGAATGCCTCATCCGCTTGCTGTGCCTCTTCAATCGTAAAATTACGCTCTTCTATCTTCATCTGTGCTTCGTCCGCGAAACGCAAAACGGCGGCACGGGTGATGCCGTGTAGGATATTATTTGAAAGCGCGCGTGTGATGATGACGCCGTCCTTGACGATATAGGCGTTATTGGATGTACCCTCTGTTACATGGCCATCTTGAACCATCCATGCATCGTCTGCGCCCGCTTTTTGTGCCATCATTTTTCCCATTGAGGGATACAAAAGCTGTACCGTTTTAATGTCACGGCGCCCCCAACGAATATCCTCGATACTGATGACTTTGATGCCAGTTTGTGCCGATGGGCTGTTGGCCAGGCCAGGCTTGCTTTGCGTAAAGAGCACCACCGTCGGAGCGGTCATTTCGGGGTCTGGCCAAACAAAATCACGATCATTTGGTGCGCCGCGTGAAATCTGCAGATAAATTCCGCCATCGACAAGGTCATTCGTGCGCACCAACTCGCGATGAATGTTCAACCATTCCTCGCGTGTGTGGGGGTTGTTGATTTCCAATTCATCTAATGAGCGTTGCAGGCGCACGATGTGCCCGTCAAAGTCGATTAGTTTGCTACCGAGTACGGATGTCACTTCATAAACCGCATCCGCCATTAGAAACCCACGATCAAAAATTGATACCTTGGCTTCGGTTTCGGGAAGGTACTCTCCGTTTACATAAACAGTGCGGTTCATTCTAAATCCTTTATTCTAACCCCATAATTCCGCAGGCGCAGGATGCATTCCACGCGCATCATACGAAATCGGGATGACGCGATCTTTCGCTAATAACAGTGGACCGTCAAGGTCAACTAGTGTCGCATCCGACGCAAGCAGTTGGGCAGGTGCCATGGCCAACGATGTCCCCACCATACATCCAACCATGATGCCAAATCCCATCGCTTGTGACTTGGCCTTCAAGTCGATGGCGGCGGTCAATCCGCCTGATTTGTCCAATTTAATGTTCACGCAATCGTATTTTCCAAGAAGCGCTGGTAAATCTGCACTGTTATGCACAGATTCATCTGCGCAAATCGGGATAGGGCGGTCTAGATCAGTAAGACATGCGTCCTGCCCAGCAGGAAATGGTTGTTCAATAAGCGCAATGTTCAGGTCCATAAGGTGATTAATCAGCATGTGGTAGTCGTCTATTGTCCAGCCTTCATTTGCATCGATGACCAATTTCGCATTTGGTGCTGCATTACGTACGGCCACAAGTCGGTTCAGATCATCGGGTGTGCCCACTTTTAGCTTTAGGATCGGACGGTGGGCGTTTTGCGCGGCGGCCCGCGTCATGTTTTCGACTGTGTCCAGCGAAAGTGTGAATGCCGTTTGCACAGGTTGAGGTTTCGGCAATTTTGCCAATTGCCACACACGGCTGTTTGTTTCCTTGGCCTTCAAATCCCAAATCGCGCAATCCAATGCGTTGCGTGCTGCCCCGGCTGGTAGCGTTTCGATTAATTCAGCGCGGGTTATGTGTGGGGGTACCGATTGCAGTTGTTCATTCACACTTTCAGCTGTTTCCCCATATCGTGCATAGGGGACGCATTCCCCCCATCCCTGAACGCCATTCCGTGTCAGTTTGACTGTCACCACATCCGCTGTTGTTTTGCTGCCGCGTGAAATTCGGAACGCGGATTTAAGTGGGAAGGAGTCTTGCGATACGTCGATTTTCATAGATGTTTCCTTGGCGATCATAAAATTGAATCATCCTTTGGATGGACTTTCAATTCCAATCATCCTGCGGCGATGCAGAAAAATTGCTGCAAATGCAAAATTTGGTTGCGCTTGGATTGGTAATTTTATAACCAACTTTCTATGAAATTCGAAATTTAGTTGCGCAAGCAGAAAGGCTGTCATGTCATTTCGCATCCAACCAACTCCCGTTGCCCGCCCAAATCGTTGCCAATTGTTTGGCCCTGGTTCGCGTCCAGCGATTTTTGAAAAAATGGCGGCCAGTGCTGCGGACGTGATCAATCTTGATCTTGAAGACTCAGTTGCGCCCTCTGACAAAGATAGTGCGCGCCAAAACGTGATTGATGCGATTGGTTCGATCGATTGGGGAACCAAAACACTGTCTGTTCGCATCAATGGTTTGGACACGCCCTATTGGTATCGCGATGTGGTTGAACTGCTGGAAAATGCATCCGAACGCTTGGATCAAATAATGATCCCAAAGGTTGGGTGTGCTGCGGATTTATATGCGGTTGATGCGCTTGTTACAGCTGTGGAACGCGCGCAGGGTCGCGACAAACAGATCGCGTTTGAGGTTATCATTGAAAGCGCCGCTGGCATTTCCCATGTCGAAGAAATCGCTGCTGCAACGCCACGCCTACAGGCAATGGCGTTGGGTGCTGCTGATTTCGCTGCCTCTATGGGTATGGCGACGACAGGTATCGGTGGGACGCAGGCAAACTATTACATGCATCACGAGGGCAAAAACTATTGGTCTGATCCATGGCATTGGGCGCAATCTGCCATTGTTGCGGCATGTCGCACACATGGCGTTTTGCCCGTAGATGGCCCATACGGCGATTTTTCAGATGATGAAGGTTTCCGCGCACAGGCGCGCCGTTCGGCGACATTGGGTATGGTTGGCAAATGGGCCATCCACCCCAAACAAGTTGCCCTATCAAATGAAGTGTTCACCCCATCAGAAGAAGCTGTGACAGAAGCTCGCGAAATTTTGGAAGCGATGGAAGCGGCCAAAGCAAACGGTGAGGGCGCAACAGTTTACAAAGGGCGTTTGGTTGATATTGCGTCAATCAAACAAGCAGAAGTCATCGTCAAACAATCCGAGATGATTTCATCCTCATAATCGTTTCCCCCCTAAATGCGGGTGGTCGATTGCTTCGCGCATTTTTGCCTTGCTCGGAAATGCATCAACTATGGCTCGCATGAATTGAATGCTTGCAATAAATATGCATGGATACCATATAGCGTGTCGAACCAAGATAAAGGCAGATCATGACCCACTATCTAGATTTTGAAAAACCATTGGCTGAAATCGAAGGCAAGGCCGAGGAGTTACGCGCAATGGCTCGTCAAAACGAAGATATGGATATTGAGGACGAGGCCAAAGCGCTTGACCGCAAGGCCGAGCAGCTTTTGAAAGAGTTGTATCAAACCCTCACGCCGTGGCGGAAATGTCAGATTGCACGGCACCCTGAACGTCCGCATTGTCAGGATTATATCGATGCCTTGTTCACAGAGTTCACACCCCTTGCAGGGGATCGCAACTTTGCTGACGACCACGCGGTATTGGGCGGGTTGGCACGTTTCAATGACACACCTGTTATCGTGATTGGCCACGAAAAGGGCAATGACACGAAATCGCGTATCGAACGAAATTTCGGCATGGCACGACCTGAAGGGTACCGCAAAGCGATCCGTTTGATGGAGATGGCCGATAAATTTGGTCTGCCCGTTGTGACATTGGTGGACACACCAGGTGCCTACCCCGGCAAAGGCGCAGAAGAGCGTGGCCAATCAGAGGCCATCGCCCGCTGCACAGAAAAATGCCTGCAATTGGGTGTGCCCTTGGTATCTGTCATTATCGGTGAGGGTGGGTCAGGTGGCGCTGTCGCCTTTGCGACCGCTAATCGCGTCGCGATATTAGAGCATTCTGTGTATTCTGTAATTTCACCCGAAGGCTGTGCTTCAATTTTGTGGAAGGACGCGGAAAAAATGCGCGAGGCGGCAGAAGCATTACGCCTAACAGCACAAGATTTGAACAAACTGGGCGTATGTGATCACATTATTGCGGAACCTGTTGGCGGCGCTCATCGTGACCGTGCAGCCACGATCGAAGCGGTTAAGAATGCGATTAGCGGTATGTTAGCCGATATGGCAAATTCAAAACCCAATGCGTTGATCCAAGACCGCCGAAAAAAATTCCTTGATATGGGATCAAAAGGATTAGCGGCCTAAGAATTTAGGCACCCAACATTTTCAAACTTTGTGTGACGTCGCTGCGAACAGCAAGGCGTAGGCTCGGTTCATCGCCCGCCTTTAGCGCGGCAAGTATCACCCGATGAAAATGGGGCGGTTCCTTTTTGTTGAGTTTGCCATAAAGGCTACGCATGGTTGGCCCAAGTTGTAACCAAACGGTCTCTGCCATGGCCAACATTGCAGGTGCTTGTGCCCGTAAATAAAGGGTTCTGTGAAAATCTAGGTTGCTGCGGATGTAGGCGACCGCATCATGATCATCGATTGCCGCCGCAATCATTGCATTGATCCGTTGAAGGCGGTCAATCAGGGCCAAATGCGCGCGGGGCAGGGCACGAGAGGCCAGCTCAACCTCGATCAAGGAACGCAGCGCAGATAGCTCTTCAATCCGCTCACTTGTCAGTTCTGGCGTAAATACACGTCCGGAATTCGACATGGATAATGCCCCCTCGGCGACCAAACGGCGAACAGACTCTCGGGCAGGTGTCATCGAAACACCAAATTCCGTCCCAATCCCGCGCAGGGTCAGCGCTTGACCTGGTAGAATTTCACCATGCATGATCCGTGTGCGTAGCCCGCGATAGACCCGATCATGGGCCACGGTATTCTGATCAGGGGTTGCATTGTGTTTCATACTACCTGTTTGTGATCACAAATGCGTAAAGTCAAGAAATGAAATTATATCGGTGCAATTGATTGCCCGATGTGCGCAACCAATCCCTTGGTTGTTCGTAATCGCCATAAATATCGTGAACCACTGACCAAAATGATTTAGAGTGGTTCATTTCAACCAAATGCGCCACCTCATGCGCCGCGACATAGTTCAGAACATCGCGTGGCGCCATTACCAAGCGCCATGAATACATTAAATGCCCATCGGATGAGCACGATCCCCACCGCGAACGCGTATCGCGCAATCGCAAGCCTTGATACGAATGCCCAAGGCGCTGGGCATAATGATCAGAGGCCTGTGCAAGGTGATCGCGTGCCAGTGATTTGAGAAAACCTTTCACCTGTGCTCCAATGCTGGAACTACGTCGGGGCACCAAAATCTGATCGTCCACGACAGATATTTTGCGCATATTGGTGGTTCTTATCAAATGCGGTTTACCCAGCACGGGCACAGATGTGCCATCATCAACAATGATGCGTTCAATGTGTTTGTGATTGGAAAGGATCCATTCAGCTTTGTTATCCAGAAAATCTTGAAATGTGCTCTCGGGTACAAAATGGGGCCCTGTTATCGTAATCCGACCGTCGAGCGAAGAGATTCTAAGCGACAAACGCTTTGCCTGGCGTGATCGCCGCAAGGTTGCACCGATAGTGGGATATTCGCTAAGAAATATCTGCATTTTTCCAACCTAAGGGCCTATATTGCAAACCGATACTAAATTTCTTGGTCAAAGCCTTTGACATACCGCGACTCTTATGGCAGTTGGCGCAGACCGTCGACAAGGCCAAAGTTTTTGAAAGGGATCATTATGCCCAAAGAAGAATGGGGTACAAAACGCGTATGCCCCACCACAGGTAAGCGTTTTTATGACCTGAATGCAGATCCAATCGTAAGCCCATACACGGGTGAGGTTGTTGAACTGGATACAGGAAAAACACGTTTGATCGCCGCAGATCAAGAAGATGCAGCAACACGCAAAGCCAAACAGACAGAAGTGTCCGAGGATGACGTGGTGCTAGAAGACGATGACGTTGATATGGATATGGATGATGATCTTCTAGATGATGAAGATGATGATGATAACGTATCTTTGGACGATATCGCAGATATGTCTTCGGAAGAAGACGAAAGCTAAAACACACAGACACGCGGCGGTAATTTCCACTTGATCATACCGCCGCGATTGCATACCTAGTGCGTATGAAATTGGGGCCTTAGCTCAGCTGGGAGAGCGCTACAATGGCATTGTAGAGGTCAGGGGTTCGATCCCCCTAGGCTCCACCAAAATCTCTTATTTACTGAAATAAAAACAGTAACTTATGATTTTTATCATAATTTAGCCCCCAAGTCCGCCCCTACAAAAATCTTGATAGGTAGTAAGTTTGCTTAAATCTTACTGGACTATGGTTTCTTACAAAGCACTAAAAATAAATAAGTTTTTGTATCGTACTGTATCTCCTTGAATTAATAATTCGATCCCCCTAGGCTCCATAAAGTCTTCCGTGTGAAATCCCATCTTGTTTTGCCTTATTCTTTTGGGGGTTGCCCTAAATTGGTGACTGATTTCAAGCATGTCTTCCCTATGTTATTTAGCACCACCACCACATCCAGCTGTTTTCTGTGAATATAGAGGGGGTTCGTCATTGATGCGTTATTCTGCGCAATGTGTTGGGAAACGACGCAATTCGCGCGCGCTTGATGAAATCGTGCTGGAATTAAAAAATGCACCGACGTAATACCGACGTGATTCCGACGCCAAACAGAGTGGCAAAATTGATGAAAATGGACGCCTATGATTGGGTGATGTTGATCACACTCGCCACCGTTTGGGGAGGGTCATTTTTATTTAACGCGATTTTGGTTGCTGAACTTCCCGTTATAACCATTGTAGCCATTCGTGTGACAGTGGCGGCACTGGCATTGTGGGGGTTTGTACGTGTTACCGGACGTAAAATTCCAACCACGCCCCAAGTTTGGGGGGCCCTTTTGATTTTGGGGGTTTTGAACAACGCGATCCCCTTTAGCCTTATCGTTCAAGGACAAACGCAAATCACATCTGGTTTAGCATCCATTTTGAACGCGACGACCCCATTATTTACAATCCTTGTTGCAGGGTTTTTCCTGACAGATGAACGGTTTAGCATCCTGCGCGTGTTGGGCGTTATCGTAGGTTTTTCGGGCGTCATTTTGATGGTTGGGCCAGAGGCGCTCGGTGGTTTAGGGGCCGATTTTTGGGCGCAGCTTTGCGCATTGGGGGCCGCGTTATCCTATGGGTTTGCAAGCGTTTTCGGCCGCCGTTTTCGCGAATTAAAGGTGGATCCCGTAATGGTCGCAACGGGCCAAGTCACAATGTCCTCCCTTGTTTTATGGCCAATTGCGCTTTGGATTGATGGACCCCAAGATATCTTGGGCCTGTCATTTAACGCAGCGGCTTCAATGTTTGGATTGGCGGTGCTGTGCACTTCATTCGCCTATATCCTCTATTTCCGCATCCTAGAACGCGCAGGTGCCACCAATATTTCATTGGTCACTTTTTTGGTGCCAATTTCGGCCATTATTTTGGGTGTTTTGGTGCTGGGAGAGTCCATTTTTATCAAGGAAATCATCGGGATGACCCTGATCGGTTTGGGATTGGCCATTATTGATGGACGGCTGTTTCAACGTCTTAGGGATTGACCGTACCCTGTGCATTGGGTAGGGGCGGGGCCTTAGCAAATACAGGATATAGAATGGTACGCAGACGCAAAGGCCGCGCGATTTCTGGGTGGGTCATTATTGATAAGCCCGCTGGTTGGACATCGACAGCTGTTGTGAACAAAGTCAAATGGGCCTTTCAGGCACAAAAGGCCGGACATGCAGGGACATTGGACCCAGATGCAAAGGGGGTTTTGGCCGTGGCCCTTGGTGAAGCAACCAAAACCGTACCATTTATTACAGATGCCCTCAAAGCCTATGAATTTATGGTGAAATTTGGCGAGGCGACCAGTACGGATGATGCAGAGGGTGAGGTGATCTCACGTTCTGCTGTGCGCCCCTCTGGCGATGAAATCAAAGATGCATTGCATGCCTTTGTTGGGGATATCGAACAAGTTCCACCAAAGTTTTCAGCGATCAAAATTGATGGGCAACGGGCCTATGCGTTGGCCCGCGAGGGCGAGGATATCACGCTCTCTGCGCGTCCGCTTTATGTGGATAGTCTTATCCTGAATGAACAGCCCGATGCGGATCACGCAATTTTGGAAATGGTCTGTGGAAAGGGCGGATATGTGCGTTCGATTGCCCGCGATCTGGGTGCGAAATTGGGGTGTTATGGACATGTTCAATGGCTGCGACGCACATGGTCGGGACCATTTGATTTGGATCAGGCCGTGTCGTTGGAAACCATTGAAAATCTAGCGCGTAGCGAAGAGATTGATGCGCATCTGTTGCCGCTTGAATTGGGTCTGACTGATCTGCCCATGGTCAGTTGTGCGCCCGAGGCTGCAGCGCGTTTGCGCAACGGAAACCCCGCAATGGTGATTGGTGACAATCTAGAATATGGCGATGAATGTTGGGCGAATTGTGATGGCGAACCCATCGCTGTTGGCGTGTTTAAAGCAGGGGAATTACACCCTACTCGCGTCTTTGTGCGCCCTGAAAAAGGGGCCTAGGTATCGTTTTGGGGGAGATGATGGCAGCGCTGGATCGGAAATATTTCAGACCCTTTTGCGACACCTATGCAGTTTACACGAAACACAAACAATAACTGAATTACCTACAACACCTACAGATTATCACAATCGACACCAGAATGCAGTGGTGGAAAGCCTTACTATTTGCAATCTTCGTCGTAAACCGCCAAGGTCCCGGCATGCTAAAACGGACCCATCAAAAGGACGATGCCGCGTCAGTGGCAATTTATTCTGACTGCGAACGCTATCGTTACAGCCTGACGCGCGTTTGGGATGAAACGGGTGGCAAGGTGCATTTTGTGATGCTGAACCCCTCAACCGCGACCGAGGTGCAAAATGACCCTACCGTTGAACGGTGCGAACGTAGGGCACGAGCGCTGGGCTATGGTGCCTTTCGCGTGACGAATATCTTTGCATGGCGCGACACAGATCCCAAACAAATGCGCGTGGCTCGCGATCCTATCGGTCCTGCAAATGATGCCGCAATTTTGGATGCCTGCGATTGGGCGGATGTGACTGTTGCGGCATGGGGGACGCATGGCGAATACCTAAATCGTGGTGCAGCTGTCAAAGAACTGTTGCAAAATATGGACATCCCTGTCTTTCATCTAGGCCTTTCAAAGGCGGGGCATCCGAAACATCCGCTGTACATAAGTTATGCGCAGCAACCCGTTTTATGGAGTGATCTAAATGGCTGATGATCAACGCCTGAATGAACAGATGGATCAATTGCTGAACCATCCTGCATTGCGCATGCAGCGATCTGTGATTGCGATGTTGTGGTTCAATTTATTGCGGGGCTTGGCGTTTGGATTGGGGTCCGTTTTGGGGGCAACTATTCTGGTTTATGTGACTGTTCAAATCCTTGCGCAGATCGAGTTTATCCCAATCCTAGGCGATTGGGCCATACAATTGATCGAACAGATTGAAATGAAACGTTAACCAATCCCGCAAACATTGGTTGAGTTTTGTGGCCCTGCAATCAAGACTAGGCTTGGGAAAGGGTGTGTTTCATGGTTATGTTATCAGGTTTATTGGGATCGATGTTGTTGGGGGGCATTGCATTTTTGCCCGATGTCGAACCGCCAGTCTCAGAGGAGGAAGAGTTCGAGCCTGACGCCCCCGAATTGGAAGAGTCTGCGCAGCCCATAGATGGTCCCGATCTACTGTGGGGTAGATTTCTGGATGACATGATCGATGGTCGCGGCGG
>JAAEZW010000038.1 GCA_018222665.1 Paracoccaceae bacterium | reverse complement strand
CGCCCGTGTCATGCACCGCGCCCCATGTTCCCGAAATCGTGGACAAATCCGCAGGGATCAATCCCGATTGCCGTGCCTGTTCAAAGGGTTTTTTGATGAATGGGGAAAACATTGTGTCCTCTTTCCCATCCGTTTCCACCGTCCATTCTCCCGTTGACCAATCCGCGTAGGTCAGTGGATTTTCCTTCACATCTTCCATGAATTTTTTCTTATCCACACCTGCGCAATGGAACATCACACTCGCCGCTTGCAAGTCCTCTTTCGGGGGTTTGGTGGTGGGAGCACCCGCACGATGCGCGATATCAGCATCCCCTGTGGCATCAATCACAACCTTCGCCAACAAGGCCTCTCGGCCCGCTTTGGATTCTGTGATGATCCCCGTGACGCGATCCCCGTCCATAATTGGCGCGACGAATAAACGGTGCAGCATCGGGACTAAGCCCGCCTCTTCGATTAGGCGGTCCGCGACCAGTTTGAACCCTTCTGAGTCTAATTCGTAAGACAGGCTTTGGCTTTCAGGCACCGCAGCCCCCATTTCCTTGGCACGATCTTCAAATTCGCGGCCCAACCCGCCCGCTTCGACGGTTTGTTCGTGGCGATACCATGCAAATCCCTCAACACCCACAGTGGTGATATTGCCCCCAAAACACCCAAAGCGTTCAACAAGGGTTGTTTTCACACCCATGCGTGCGGCGGCCAGCGCAGCGGCCAAACCACCGGGGCCCGACCCAACCACCAAAACATCAGTTTCATGGATGACATCAATTTGTTTCGCAGGTTCTGTGATTGTTTTGCTCATGTATAACCTGTAGGACTCTCGTACCATAATGCCGTCCTTTAGCATTGAGTACATGCCCAAAACCGACAACCGTGCATAGTCTTAGCGCATGACAAACGGATTTTGCATCGGCGCATCGGATGTATTTATCCACGTAGTTTTGGTGCGGGTGTAATCCAAAATCGCATCCTGACCTGCCTCGCGTCCATAGCCCGATTGATTAAATCCACCAAACGGCGCGATTGGTGAGATTGCACGATATGTATTGACCCAACAAATCCCAGACCGAATACGATCAGAAACGCGGTGTGCTCGAGCAATATTTTGTGTGAAGACGCCAGAACCCAATCCGAATTGCGAATTGTTGGCCATCATTATGGCCTCTTCCTCGGTATCAAATGGGATCAATGACATAACAGGTCCAAACATTTCGATGTGCAGCGTTTCGGTATCCTCTGAGGCGCATTCCACCAAGGTTGGTGCCATGTAGTTCCCATCCCGTTCAAGGGGCGCACCCCCAAAATGGATTGTCGCACCCTGCGATTGTGCCTTATCCAATGTATCAACGATGCGATCGATCTGGGCACCTGTACATAAGGGGCCTACATGCGTGGCGCTGTTCAACGGATCACCGACCACAATTCCACTGGCCTTATCTTTTATGCGGGCGATAAGGTCGGGCAAAATGCCTCGATGGATCAGGCCACGTGACCCTGCCACACAGGACTGACCAGAGGCACCAAAATTTGCAGCGATCAAACCATTGGCCGCACTATCTAAATCCGCATCCTCAAACACCAAAATTGGGGATTTACCCCCTAGTTCCAATGTGGTCACCGCAAAATTTTCCGCGGAATTTCGAACAACGTGGCGCGCGGTTTCTGGACCACCGGTGAATGCAATTCGGTCGACCTGTGGGTGACGTGTTAATGGAATGGAACAATTTTCGGCATCCCCTGTTATCACTGAGACCACACCATCTGGAAAACCCGCCTGATCGATCAGTTTGGCAAATTCCAACATCGGGATCGGCGCGATTTCAGAGGCCTTTAAGATAACAGTACACCCTGCCGCCAAGGCGGGCCCCAATTTCGTAGCCGACAAAAACATTTGCGCGTTCCACGGAACCACCGCCGCAACCACACCGATTGGCATGCGTTTGGTGAACACATGCATGTCAGGTTTGTCGATTGGTAAAACCGCGCCTTCCACCTTGTCGGCAAGTCCCGCGTAATAGCGATAATAATCCGCGACATATTTAGTTTGCGTCGCAGTTTCGGCCAACAATTTACCGCTGTCCTGCGTTTCCAACTCACCCAAGCGGCCTGCATGTTGTTCAATCAAATCCGCAAGTTTGAACAACAGCTTTCCACGCGCGGTTTGTGTCATGTCGCGCCATGCGGGATTGTCCAAGGCACGCTTTGCGGCAACAACCGCACGTTCAACATCCTGTTTGTCGGTGCAGGAAAAACTGGCCCAATTTTTACCATCGGCTGGGTTTTGGCTCTGCATCACCGCACCCCCAGCGCCCTCACAAAATGAACCGTCGATATAAAGTTGAAAATGCGGGTTTGTCATTTTGTCCTCACTGAAATGCTGGCATTACGTCGTTTATAAAGCGCGCTAGACTTTCTTTTTTACGATCACTCGACATGCCGCTGTCAATCCAAAATGCAAATTCATCATATCCCAAATCCTCGTATCGTTTGATCCGATCAATGACTTCTGCCGCCGTTCCAACTGTCAAATCACGCGCTAATTTGTCTGCTGAAATCATCTTATTGTCTGCGATGTCTTGGTCTGTCAGTTTTTCAATCGCGCCTTGGGTAACTGGACGCTTATTTTGAAACCAGGCGCCAAAATAACAATAAAACTTGGTCAATTCTTGGATCGCCTGATCCGCATCTGCGGCATCCTTGGCAACATAGGTATGATGCAGCAGCATGATTTTGGGTGACTTTTCTGGATTCTGCGCCTTGGCTGCATTGAAACGTTCCATCAAGGATGTGATTTCCTCCATGCCTTGCCACAGTGGTGTGACCTGAACATTGAAATCATTGGCAACGGCGAATTCATGACTATTTGGATCGCGCGCGGCGATCCAAATAGGTGGCCCATTTTCCTGAACAGGTTTGGGCGCAGATGTGGTTGCAGGAAACTGAAAAAATTCGCCTTCGTGCGCATAATCTCCTTGCCACAATTTGCGCAAGGTGGGGGCCGTTTCGCGCATTCTTTGCCCTGCTTCCCAGGCGTCCATGCCTGGCATGATCCGTTCATATTCATAGCTATATGCACCACGCGCAATTCCGATTTCCAAACGCCCCTTGGTCATCAAATCGGTGGCAGCGGCCTCACCCGCAAGCGCGATGGGGTGCCAAAACGGCGCAATAACAGTGCCTGTTCCCAAGCGTACATTTTGGGTGTGATGTGCAATATCAACCAGTGACAAAAAGGGGTTTGGCGCAATCGTGAAATCCATCCCGTGATGTTCACCCGTCCAAATAGCGCGCATGCCGCCCTGATCCGCCATTTTGCACAGATCAATGAAGTCCGAATACAGTGCTTCATGACTATCGGCTCCATCGACCCGTTCCATATGTGCGAATAGTGAAAAATCCATCAGACCTCTCCTTGGTGACACTGCGATATGAATGTTCGCAGGTGTGCATTGACTTCGCCCGCATGCGTCATGGGCATCATATGCGCGGCATCTTTGACGATACGCGCCTGTCCCATGGGACAACATTCCGCCATCTGAATGCTCATCTCAGGTGTTGAGTTGGGCTCTCGCTCGCCCGTGATGAAAAGCGCAGGTTTGTGTAGCGATTTTAATTCGGATGCAGTGGGGCCGTGTTCATTTGCAAAGACGGAATAAGCGGCACGATACCCGTCCATCGGAACCGCGCGTAGCCAGCGTTCACAGGCCGTCGCCTCGGGAGAGGTCAGATCGTCGAACCACCGCATCAATGTGGGCTCGGGATTGACTGAACGCTCATCCCACAACTGCTTGGCCCTTGCACGCACAACAGCGGATGCCGTTGGCGTTCGTCGATAGATTGCATTCAATGCAACCACGCCAATCACGGCGGGATTATGCGCCAATTTCAATGCAATCATTGCACCCATAGAATGGCCCACGACAACGGTCGGTGCACTTAGATTGACGCACACCGCATCAACGTAGTCGGCTAATTTAGGCTTAGCTATCTTCAAAGCCGCACTGGCACCGTGACCCGCCATATCAAACGCGGTAATCCCATAATCCTGCGACAGCACATCAATCTGCGCGCCCCATGCATCCGCGTTCAGTCCCACGCCATGCAAAAGTGTCACGGACGGCCCCTGCCCTGAACAAATCGCGGCAAGAGAGCCGACCCTAGACCGCGGCTGGGTTGTCCAAATCATGGCCCAGATCCTTTAGGTCTTGGTAACGGTCTCCGATACGATGATGTGGGCGACCTGATGTTGCACCCCCTAGGACAACCACAATTTCATCATCACGTGGGGCGTCAGGAATTGAAAACTGGATCGTCAGGTAATGCGACCGCCGACCCGCATCGTTTTTGTCCATAAGTGGTACCATAATTGGTGCATTGGCCCCACCGCGGGTATTCGTAAAGGCCAAGTAAGATTTCGCGCCAACCGCCTCGCGATAGAAATTTCCGAACCGCAGTGTGTGGATCAGTCCCGAGGCATGCTCGACTTCTCCATTCAAACCAACGACTGCAGCCTTTCCATAGGCTTCGATTGCATCACCACTACCTGCAAGCGCAATGATGCGTTTTGTCATCATCTCGCCCAATTTTGGACCATAGGCCATAATTTCAGGTTTTAAATCCTCGACAAATCGACCTGCCCAAGGATTGCGAACAACAGCCGCAACCGCGAACATGCGCCACGGCTTTTTCGCGGCGCGATACCCTTCGATCAGCGTTTCTTCGTCATAGGTTACAATTTTGCGAATTTCGGGGTCCATGCCACGATCCTTTGCCTTTCTGGGCAAGGTGCCGCGTTACGCGAAATTTGACAAATTATGAAATATAAGCATTAGGTATAAGTTAAGCTAATATCAATAAATACTATGACCCGACATCTTCCGCCATTGAATTGGTTTCGCGTTTTTGAAGCCGCAGCAAGACATCAAAAATTCACCGTCGCGGCGGATGAATTGGGCATGACACAATCTGCAGTCAGTCAGCAGATCAGAGCACTGGAAGAACGTCTGGCAACGCAGTTATTTCTGCGCCAACCTCGTGGTCTGCTGCTGACCGATGCAGGGCGAAAATTACTACCAAAAGTTAGTTCCTCAATCGAGAATCTGAAACATGCAACGGACATGTTTGACATTGGTCCCAGCACTGGAAACCTAACGGTTGCAGCGTCGGTTAGTATTGCACAGTGGGTCATCGCGCCCAATTTGGCCGAGTTTTCGAAAACACATCCGCACCTAAAAACGCGGATATTGGGAACGATTTGGGCTGATGATTTTAAATCCTCAATCGCAGATGTCGAAGTACGCTTTGGCGCGGCCAGCAATGTTGGACACAATGCCAAACGCCTGATGCCTGATGCATTGATAGCGGTTTCCGCGCCGACAACTGATCCTTGGGACATGCTTCCATTGATCGAAGCTGTCGGAACGACAGAAGGCTGGAAAGACTGGTGTGGACAATCGCAAACAGCCTTAAGTACAGAACCAACGATTTTTGTGGACTCTTACGGCGTTGCACTTTCCATGGCGGTGAACGGGGTTGGAATGGCCTTGGTCAGTTCACTTCTTGCAAAACCCTTGATCGCGCAAGGACACTTGGTTCAGATTGATCCATCGGAAATCCCATCCTCTGAAGGTTATTTTTTAGCTGTCAGGCAAGAGAATACGCACGCTTGCGACTTTGCTGATTGGCTCGTGGGTAAGTTGGGCATCTCCACCTAGCCCAGTCATCTCAAAAATTACGACGTATTTGATTTGACGCCCGGCTTAGCGTCCTGCTAACCATCCACCATCAGGTGCCCATTAGGGAGAATCGGGAAGCCAGGGAAGATCTGGCGCGGGCCCGCGGCTGGCGCCATCGGATCGACATCAATGATCTGATCATGAAGAATGAATGGACTAACACGGCAGACAATGCCTGATCGGGTTAACCTATCTGCAACCCTGATTTTTGGATTGGCAACAAAATCCTTGTCGACAGTAATCGAATGTACAATTTTCGATCATGCAGGATAACAAAGGGATCCCAATAAATGAACGTAAATCCGAAACGATTTTTATCTGATCTGCATGAATTGCGAAAGATCGGGGCGTCAGGTGTAGGGAAAGGCGTCGTGCGCCCTGCATTTTCGGAAACGGACATGGCAGCGCGGGATTGGTTGTGCGCAAAATTTTCTGAAATCGGCTTAACGCCCTACGTAGATCCTGTTGGAAATACCTTTGGTTTGACCCAGGGAAAATCAATTTTGATCGGATCCCACACGGATACACAACCCGAAGGTGGCTGGTTGGACGGCGCATTGGGGGTTGTTTGTGGTTTGGAACTGGCGCGCGCCGCCATTGAGGCTGGCGGGCCTGCGGTTTCTGTCGTTAGTTTTCAGGACGAAGAAGGGCGATTTGGCGTTACAACAGGCAGCGCAATTTGGGCAGGCACGTTGCCATTGGAGCAAGCTGACAATCTGACCGATGCAAAGGGCACGACATTCTTGGGTGCACGCAATCGAATGCCAAACCGCGCGACAGAATTTCTAGATCCAAACATCTTTAGCGGTTTCATTGAATGCCACATTGAGCAGGGTCCATGGCTGCATGAGGCAGCTGAAACAATCGGTGTCGTAACGGACATCGTGGGCATTCGGGATTGCACAATCACGTTTGACGGGGAACAAAACCACGCGGGAACAACTCCCATGCATCGGCGCAAGGATGCCTTTCAAGCGCTAAGCCAATTCAGCCAAAAAATTAACCAACGGTTTCAGAATGTCGTCGTACCCAGCACAGTTTGGACGACTGGCCATGTTGATCTGCATCCAAATGCGCATTCTGTCGTCCCGGGCCGCTGCAGTTTTTCGATGCAGTGGCGGGATGGAGATATTGTTCGATTAGATCGCATGGAAAAAATCATTCGTGAAACCGCGGATGAAATCGCCACAGAGATGAACATGCAGGTAGCTTTTGGTCCCGTTTTGGGCATCAAACCAACCGCTATGGATGATCACCTACAAACCATATTGTCCAACGCAGCCGAAAGGGAATACACAGGAAAGTGGAGAAAAATGACATCAGGTGCATTACATGATGCCGCCAATGTTTCGTCTCTTATACCAACTGCAATGTTGTTCGTGCCGTCCATAAATGGGATCAGTCATGATTTCGCCGAGGACACAGATGAGGCAGATTTGGTCGCTGGGCTGCGCGTACTTGCCAAAGCAGCTGAGCATTTCGGAAATCAGTAAGTTATAAAATAATTAGGGGTGACCCTGATAACTCATAACGGCGATCTCCTATTAAATATTGTCGATCCAAAGAATGAACCCACCAATATATTGATCTTTATTTCAACCATGTTGCATAATCACTTACCAACAGGTGCATTGGGTCAACATCCTCTTCGATATTCGCAAATCGGCCAATCGGTTCACGGAACACGTTATCGGTTTCATCGTCATTGACCGTTGATACTTCCCCAATCAGGACATCGCCGCCCTCGCCCCAAAACGCGTGCCAATCCCCTGGCATCAGTGTCACACTTTCACCGGGGGCAAGCACTAGCTTCTCGCCCGGGCTATATTCGCGCCGGATCCCATCGCAATAAACAACACCGCCCCGATCTTCTGCAAAATTACCCTGATCATCCGACCCAAACAGTTCAACGATCAATGTCGCGCCACCGCGATTGATGATATCCTCAGCCTTGATGATATGGGTATGCATAGGAGATAGTTGATCTTGACGACTGATCAGCAGCTTCTCGGCATAACACATCCCACGGCCGCCTTCCAAATCAGATAGGCGTCCGTTTCTAAGAGTGAATAGGAACAGCCCCATCGTATCAAACTGACCAGCGCCATAATCGGTGATGTCCCACCCGCATCGGCCATCAATCACAGGTTTTGCAACATCCTTGCGCGCCCAAAATTCGTCAACACTCCAATATGCAAACGGAGGAAGGTTAAAACCATGCGACCGAATTAGATCATCTGCTGCGCTCATGATCTCGTTGATCTGGGACCGTTTCATGCCATCACTTTCAATTTTTTAATAATCGCTTCAATGCAACAGAGGTACACTTTCTAGGCAATCTTAGCGATAAAAATTTAGCTTTTCCATGATAGGTGCATCGGAAAAATGGAACAGGTCTACTCCTAAGTCCGTTGCTACAGTCCATTCTATCCAAGATGGCACAACAAAGATGTCGCCAACATTTATGTTATGTCTTTGACCGTTGAACACGACCGACCCCGCTCCGTCAAAGACCTGAAAGACCGAAGATCCCACATCGCGGCGAGGCAGTGTTTTTGCCCCCGCCCGCAGACGGTGAAATTGACAACGGATGGTGGGCATTACATCCCCACCTGTTGTTGGATTTGTAAACCGCAGTGCAGCGTGCCCGGGACTGACCGTGGCAGAGAAACCTTCATCCTCGAGCGCAAGTTGTTCGCGTAATGCGCGATCAGTATTTGCCCAACGATACGCACCGATAGGCGAAGAAACCGTATCATCTAACCCCGACAAAGGCCGTAGTCCGGGATGCGCCCATAACCGCTCTCCTCTGGAACTTTCGGGGGTTTCAAGATTGGATACTTGATCCGCACCAAATTCAAAAAACCCGACATCCATCTGTTGTGAAAATGGGATATCCAACCCATCTAGCCAAGCCATTGGTTTATCTGAAATATTCTGATGGCCATGAAATTGCCAACCGGGTGTCAGTAACAGATCACCTCGTGACATATGGATTGGATCACCATCGACCACGGTCCAAACGCCCTCTCCCTCTAATACGAAACGAAATGCGTTTTGCGCATGACGATGCTCTGGTGCGTTCTCTCGCGGTCCCAGATATTGCACCGCGGCCCAAAGTGTTGGGGAAATATAGGCGCGACCACCCAGTCCAGGGTTTGCCAAACCGATCGCGCGCCGTTCCCCCCCGCGACCAACGGGCACCAAATCGCCCGATCGCTTTGCCAATTCATATAGTTTTTCCCACTCCCAAATATGCGCGACCGCCTCTGGTTTGGGATGTGGTGGCATTAGGTTTGCGGTTTGCGTCCAAAGTGGATTTAAATGGTTTTCTTCGAACCCACGATATAGCGCGCGCAGTTCTGGCGTATCCTCTGGTTGCATCGCGTGTGGTTTATTACTGTCTTTTGACATCCTGACCCTCTGAGATTTATGAGTTTAATTTCACAGGTAATCGCGTGAAGCCACGAAACCGTGCCAATGGCAAGCGTTCTGCGTCGCCATCCCGCTGCATATCTGGAAATCTGCTCAATAATTTTCCAAGCGCAATCCTGCCTTCCATTCGGGCAAGCGTCGCACCCAAACACACATGAATACCCGTAATGAATGCAATATGTTTATTGTTATTTCGTTCAATATCGAATTTATGCGGATCAGCGAATACAGATGGGTCGCGATTGGCCCCTGCGATGGACGTGTGAATGTAGGTCCCTTCTTTGATTTTATGATCACCGAATGTAAAATCGGTCGCAGCCTGGCGGTTCCCAATTTGCAGGGGGCTTTCGACACGCAGACACTCTTCTACTGCACCATCGATCAGGGTTGGATCATTCAACAATTTTCGATGTTGTGCAGGATGATCCAAGAACAAACTCACCGAGTTACTGACCAAACTGGTGGTGGTCTCATGCCCTGCATTTAACAAAAAGATGCAGTTTTGAATCAACTCTTTCTGATCCAATTTTCGACCCTCATGCTCTCCAAAAATCAGGCTCTCTAAAACTTCGCCTTGTTGCGCACTGTCGGGGTTTTCACGCCGATAATTGATCAAATCGTTCAGGATATCACTAAACTCACTCACCGCTTGATTACCCGCGTGCATACGCTCATTACTGACGACTGGGTCAAGTGCACCTAGGATTGAAATGGAATACCCGCGCAGCTTTTGGCGGAACTCTTTTGGAATTCCAAGCATGAAGGAAATGATTTCGGTCGGCAAAATCGTTCCAAAATCTGCGACCATATCAATCGTGTTTTGTTCAGCGATTGTGTCCAATAGATCGTCGACGATGGTTTCAATAAGTGCCTCCATCTCGCGAAGTTTTCGCGGAGTAAACGCACCAGAAATCAATTTACGCACGACGGTGTGATAGGGTGGATCATTGAAAATCAGACTTGTGGTGTGGTGTTCTAGCAAAGGGCACTGACCGAATTTTTCGCCATATGCCTGAGTCTTATCCGACAACATATCGCGTGAACGGTACACAGCTAGGCAATCTTGGTAGCGCGTTAGGTAAACCGAACCATCTGGGTTTTCATGGACTGGGCTTTCCTGGCGCAACATATCAAGGGTAGGGTACGGATTTTCAATGAACGACGGCGAAATAGCGTTCAGATCAAAATCACGTGCAATATTCATCTGTTGTCTCTATCCCGCGATCAATACATTTCGGATCAGAGTATACCCCGCCCTGCAGATAGCAATAGTTTGTTTACGTAGAGCAATCTTATGAGTAATGTTCTTGGGCAACATGGGAGAGAAAAATGAAAAAACTAATCACAACGTTGCTTGGAACATCGCTTTTGGCGACCTCTGCACTGGCCGCAGATGTGAAAATTGGCTTTGTTACAACGCTAACAACACCCGCCGCAGTCATCGGCAAAGACATGCAAAACGCCGTGAACTTGGCAATGGAACATCTTGGAGGGAAAGCCGGCGCGCATAACCTTGAGGTGATTTTTGGCGATGATGGTTTCGCACCCGACACTGGCAAACAAGTGACCGACCGCCTGGTCAAACAGGATAAGGTGGATTTTGTGGCTGGTTATATCTGGAGCCACGTTTTGTTGGCCTCGCGGAAGTCAGCGCTTGATGCTGGTAAGATTTTGATTTCATCCAACGCGGGTCCATCGCAGATGGCGGGTAAATTATGCCACGAGAACTTTTTCTCAGCATCTTGGCAAAACGACCAAACGCCAATGGCAATGGGCGAAGTGCTGAATAAGGCAGGTGTAAAGTCACTTTACATCATGGCGCCCAATTATGCCGCGGGCAAAGACATGGTCGCAGGCGTTGAGCGCACCTTTAAAGGCGAAATCGTTGGGAAAGATCTGACGAAATGGGGCGCAGATGCGCAGCTTGATTTTTCTGCTGAGCTTGCCAAGGCCAAAG
>JAAEZW010000452.1 GCA_018222665.1 Paracoccaceae bacterium | reverse complement strand
CGTTGTTCCCATAAATCTGCGTCTGCGCCTTCGATTAACGCAAGCGACCCGATGTGAAACACGCGTGTCTGATCTGAAATCGCGGCGTCCAATGTGTCGGGTGTAATTTGGCGGTCCGCTGTGTCGCTGCGATAAAACTGATAACTGGGCTTACCATTATTGACGGAAACAACTGCCAAAGAGGTTGGTGCATCAGTGCGTGGCGTGGCCAATTGGATCCCATCGTCAATCAGGCGCTGGGCCAACACGTTGCCCAAGCTATCGGTTGAGATAGGGGTTACATAGCTGACTGTTTGACCCTGACGCGCTGCTGCAATTGCAACGTTATAACATGATCCACCAGGGATGGCGGTATAGACGGGCAAACCATCTTTTACCTCGGTTTGAACGTAATCGATTAGATTTTCACCACCGATAGTAATCATGTTCGTTCTCCTTTGGCGGCGCGTTCAAATTCCTGTGCCGCTGCTTCGGTTAGTTTGTTGTGAAATAGGTCCTGCGCAATGGCGGGCGCGATCGTAAAACAATCATGACCAATTTCGGCGATATCCACCATTTGCTGTGCGCTGCGCAATGATGCGATCAAGGGGCGGCATGGCCCATTCCATGACATGGCGTGGATTGCGCGCATGTGCGCCATTGCGTCTAGGCCAGCTTCTGCCATGCGTCCAAAGTATGGGGCAATATAATCCGCACCAAGTGCGTTTGCCGTCATCATCTGCTTTGCATCATAACAGGCCGTCATAAGGGTTTTGCCACCCAGTGCCTGAACCTTGTGCGTGAGAGAAATGCCCCAAGTGTTGAGTGGTATTTTCACAACGCAATCGATGTTTGACGATGCCCCATATGCATAAAGGTTCTCGGCAAAGCGTAGCGCGTCGGTTTCGTTGCCAATAACCTGCGCATGAAACTCCTGTGCACCGGCATCGGCGGCGATTTGAACCATGTCTTGCCAGTTGATCTGATCATATGTCAGCCCCGCACGCGCGGCCAGCAGTGGGTTTGTCGTGATGCCATAGAACACACCGCTTGGCATCCAATCCGCCCATGCAGTTTGATCAGCCGTGTCAAGGTATAGACGCATCGCAGGTGTGCTTTCTCTGTGTGAAAATGTTAACGCTATCATTTCTTATGCCGCGTGATAGCGAATTTGATAAGATCAGGCAATAACGCATCAGGTCTGCGCTGAAAATCAGTGATCGTGTCGTGCAAATACTTAAAGCGCGGGACCCAAAATAATCGGATCACCATTTTTAAAACGATCATAGCGAAATCTGTGCAACATGTGATTGGACTGTTTCCCGCTCATCATATCTGCGACGACGCGTCCAACACCGGGACCGATACCAAATCCATGTCCCGACATCCCTGTTGCGATTGTCAGCCCCGGAATATCCGAACACCGATCAATAATGGGAACAACATCGGGCATCGTGTCGATTAATCCGGCCCAGGCGTTTGACACGGACCAACCTTTGAACTGTGGAAATGCGCGGTCAAAGGATTTCTTTATGATGCGCATCGCCTTTCGGGACGGCGCAGGGTTTAAAATGCGGGTGCGCTCAAAAGGGGTCTCATCGTCTGCACTCCAAGATCGTTTGACATTCCAACTATCTGGATAGTTGGGGGGACCAAATGGGTTTATGCGATTATTGAAGGGGTCATTTTTAACAGCGGGCCAAAATGATTTCGC
>JAAEZW010000451.1 GCA_018222665.1 Paracoccaceae bacterium | reverse complement strand
GGTGCGGCACATTCGAGCACGTCAATTTCTGCGGCCCTTGGGTTTGCAGTGGCGCGCGATTTGGGTGGTGCCTGTGACACGGGGCATGGTGATGCCATCGCCGTGATTGGTGATGGATCAATGAGCGCTGGTATGGCCTATGAAGCGATGAACAACGCAGGCCATTTGAAAAAGCGCCTGATCGTAATTTTGAACGATAACGAAATGTCGATTGCGCCACCTGTTGGTGCCTTGTCGTCTTACCTATCGCAACTTTATGCAGAAGCACCTCTGCAAGATCTGCGGGATGTTGCACGTGGTGCCATTGGATTTTTGCCTGAACCTTTCCGCGAAGGGGCCAAGCGAGCCAAGGAAATGATCAAGGGGATGACTGTTGGTGGCACCCTGTTCGAGGCATTAGGTTTTTCATATGTCGGACCGCTGGATGGTCACGACATGAACCAACTCTTGCCTGTTTTGCGCACTGTCAAAACCCGGGCGGATGGACCCATGTTAATCCATATTGTCACCAAAAAAGGCAAAGGATACGCCCCAGCAGAGGCCGCGCGGGATAAGGGCCATGCGACTGCCAAGTTTGATGTATTAACCGGTAAACAAGTTAAGTCACCTTCGAATGCGCCCAGTTATACCTCGGTTTTTTCGGATGCCTTGTTAAACGCTGCGGCAGCTGATCCACGCATCTGCGCCGTGACAGCAGCGATGCCTGATGGAACAGGGCTTGCAACCTTTGCCCAACGTTATCCCAGCCGTTGTTTTGACGTTGGGATCGCGGAACAACACGGTGTGACATTCGCGGCGGGTTTGGCCGCGGGTGGATTGCGTCCATTTTGTGCCATGTATTCGACGTTTTTACAGCGTGGTTATGATCAGGTTGTGCATGATGTGGCGTTACAAAATCTGCCTGTGCGTTTCGCCATTGATCGTGCGGGATTGGTTGGTGCAGATGGTGCAACACATGCGGGCAGCTTTGATACGGCATATCTGGCGAACCTGCCGAATATGATCGTCATGGCGGCTGCGGATGAAGCAGAATTGACACATATGGTGGCGACGGCCGCCGCATATGATGATGGTCCTATAGCGTTTCGTTATCCCAGAGGCGAAGGTGAAGGTGTTGAAATTCCTGAAACGCCTGAAAGATTGGAAATCGGTAAGGGGCGCATTGTTCAACAGGGTTCTAGTGTTGCCATTCTATCATTCGGTACGCGATTGGGTGAGGTTCAGAAAGCGTCTGAAAACCTGCGCGCGCGTGGCATAACGCCCACCATCG
This sequence comes from Paracoccaceae bacterium, assembly GCA_018222665.1. GTDB lineage: Bacteria > Pseudomonadota > Alphaproteobacteria > Rhodobacterales > Rhodobacteraceae > HIMB11. Next base: position 433 of record JAAEZW010000451.1, on the reverse strand, counting down.
CCGACGCGCGGTTCGCAAAGCCACTAGATCGTGACCTGATCATGGGTTTTGCATCGTCGCATGATGCGATCATCACAATTGAAGAAGGCGCAGTGGGCGGTTTTGGCAGCCATGTCTTGCAATTGCTTGTCGATGAAGGCGCGCTTGATACAGGATTAAAGGTGCGCACAATGCAATTCCCTGATGTCTTTATTGATCAGGCAAGCCCCAAAGCCATGTATGACATGGCAGGGTTAAACGCATCAGATATCGAGAAGAAGGTGCTCCAAGTATTAGGTGTCGATGTGATCGAAGCAAAGAAGGCCTAGAGGCCTTCTTCTAACCCGACAAGCGCATCAAGACCCGCTTTGTAATCTGGATATTTCAGTACGACTCCCAATTCCGATTTAATGCGTTCATTCGCAACGCGTTTATTTTCGGCATAGAAACTTTT
>JAAEZW010000450.1 GCA_018222665.1 Paracoccaceae bacterium | reverse complement strand
TGGGAATACCTTGTCTGGTTCATTCGGGTCAATCGCTCCATCGCCAAACCGTCCGCCCATATCGTGCACGCGGCTCATGCGTGGGCCTCAACCAATTTGGTACCGATCATGGCATCACGCGTTACAATGCCTGACAATTGGTCCTCTGACCAGCCATCTGTGCCCGCGGGGCGTTCGGGGATAACCAGATACCTGATTTCCGCGGTACTGTCCCAGACCCGAATTTTTGTTTCAGGCGCTAAAGTTGTGCCAAATTCTGACAATATCGCTCGGGGTTCACGCACCGCACGGGCGCGATAGGCATCAGATTTGTACCAACCTGGCGGAATGCCCAGCAATGGCCATGGATAACAACTGCACAATGTGCAAACGACCAAGTTGTGCGTGGTTTCGGAATTTTCCAACGCGACCATATGTTCGCCCTGACGTCCATAATACCCAAGATCGCGCACGGCCGATGTTGCATCGGCGAACAATGCTGCGCGAAAATCTGGGTCCACCCATGCTTTTGCAACAACTTTGGCCCCGTTTTGCGGGCCGATTTTGTGTGAATAAGTGTCAATAATTTCATCCAAGGCCGCAGGATCAACCAAGCCCTTTTCAACAAGAAGGGTTTCCAATGCCTTGACCCGCAACGCAGGATCAGAGGGGAGGAGTGAATGGCTATGATCATCATTTGGCATGAAGCCATAAAACCAAGGATTTCGATGTCTGTCTATGGCGAATACGCATCAGAATGGACTTGTTTCCAAATGGGGCAGGATTACAGTTATTCGTGACAAGATGAGGAGCAGACGATGAAACAAACCATTGATTTTTTGGCCGAGTGTGAGGCCCTGTCTGCCGTCGTTGACCCTTTGGATGGGGATGACTTCGCACGCCCTACCCAGTTCAAAGGGTGGCGTATTGAAGATGTGATTGTGCATCTATATTTCTGGAACGTTCAGGCGGATCAGTCCATTTTCAGGCCAGATGAGTTTTCCAAAACGATTGCCGATATTCTGCCCGATATTCAAAAACGTGGCATGCGTCCTGTGGAAAACGAACGCATCACATTTCGCGGTGCAGCCTTGGTGGAAACATGGCGGGATCATTATCGCGATTTTTGCACGCGACTAGATGGGATCGATCCCAAAATGCGGGTGAAATGGGCGGGGCCCGATATGTCAGTACGTTCGTCCATCACCGCACGGCAAATGGAAACATGGGCGCACGGGCACGAAGTGTTCGATTGTTTGGGGCAATCACGCGTGGACACTGATCGGATTGAAAACATCGTGATCCTTGGGGTAAACACCTTTGGTTGGTCCCATATGGTGCAGGGGTTTGATGTGCCTGATCAGCGGCCTTATCTGAAACTAACGGCCCCCTCTGGGCAAATCTGGGAATATGGCGATGTGGACATGGAAAACGCCGTTATCGGCAGCGCCGTGTCCTTTGCCCAAGTCGTTACACAGACCCGCAATGTGGCAGATACGGATTTACAGATGACAGGGGATGTTGCGCAGCGTTGGATGGAAACAGCGCAGTGTTTTGCAGGTGGGAAGGAACCTCCGCCCAATCAAGGCGCGCGATGTGTGCAGCGGGATGACTAGGACGCGATGTAGGTGATGAGCAAAGACAGCGTCACAAGGCTACTAAGCCATAAACGCAGGTTCATCCACCAAGCGGGTGTGACACCCGCATGAGCGAAATAGCGATGAACTGAAAGTAAC
>JAAEZW010000449.1 GCA_018222665.1 Paracoccaceae bacterium | reverse complement strand
GGCCAGCGCTACACCGTCTGAGGCACAGGCACTCGCCCAACGATTGGACACCCTAAACAGTGAACGCCGCGAGGCTGAAAACCACGTCCGTGACGCCGCCCTTGCCCAAGCAGAAGCACGCGGTTTGGATGCCCCGCTGGTCTGGGCCGCAGGGGATGGATGGCATCCGGGCGTTGTTGGCATTGTCGCCTCGCGCCTGAAAGAGGCGACAAACCGCCCCGCCATTGTGATTGGCTTTGACGGGGATGCGGGCAAGGGATCAGGTCGTTCGGTTACAGGAATTGATCTGGGCGCGCAAATCCAAAAGCTCGCCTCAGAAGGGCACCTAACCAAAGGCGGCGGACATAAGATGGCGGCGGGGCTAAGCCTGACACGCACGCAACTGGAACCCGCGATGGCGCGATTGGCCGAATTGATGGCGCGTCAGGGTGCGGGTGATTTGGGGCCCAAGGATCTGCGCCTAGACGGTATATTGATGCCCGCGGCGGCACAGGTTGAATTGGTTGAATTGCTGGAACAGGCAGGGCCGTTTGGTGCGGGTGCTGCGGGCCCCCGCTTTGTCATGCCTGAGGTGAAAATCCAATTTGCCAAACGCGTGGGCAGCAGTCACCTAAAACTGCGCATCTGTGAAGGTGTCGGGGCATCGGTGGACGGCATCTGCTTTGGCGCGTTTGATACAGAACTGGGATATGCCTTGGAAAACCACGGCGGACGGTTGGTCCATGTCGCAGGACGGTTGGACATCAACACATGGCAAGGCCGCCAATCCGTCCAATTGCGCATCGAAGACGCCGCCTTTGCGGGCGAATAAAAAATTCGTTAAAATTTTATTCCAAAAGACGATTTTCCTCTTGCACAGATGCCACGCCTCGCCTAAACACCGCCTCACAGCAGCGCTGGCCCGTTCGTCTATCGGTTAGGACGCCAGGTTTTCAACCTGGAAAGAGGGGTTCGATTCCCCTACGGGCTGCCACTGTTTTATTTTTCTTTAAAATCAAGTAACCTGTGAAAAGTTGGCAGTTTTTATTGCAAGTTGGCAATTAGGCACTTGTTGAGATTACTTTTTTCAAATCAGCGGATCTACTGTAACGCCGTTCTTCTTCGGTCTTTTGTCCAAGCCACGCTAGTCTCTACTCCAAACTAGCCCCATTTTTTTTAAAAGTGGCTGCGCGACCCTTCCGGATGCCGTGCCCTGAAATATTTAAACCCCTTACATGTCAACCATATCGCATGTTATTCCCATCGTAAGAACACATCGGGGGACGCATTATGCAAGAAATATGTTGGGCCTGTGAGGGGCGGATTGATTTTTCTAATCGCAATCCCTTTTACCGTTGTTTTTGCGAGGATTGCGCCAAGACGTTGGATGCCGATTACAAGATGGCCGCGTTTGAAGCGTTTCGTGTGGGCGTGACGCGGGATGCGTTTCATGCGCGTTGGGCGAAGACCACGCATTAACTAGAGCTACAAAAACTGCTTGGCACGCCCGCAGAAGTGATAATAAACTGTCGCTTTCTTCTAGACAGACACAGTAAATTGCAGAAACATCATCCCATGCCAATAGGAGCCATGTGATGACGGACCGTCCCAATATTTTATTCATTCAGGTGGATCAGCTGACCGCGCAGACGTTGAAATCCTATGGGGATGGGATTTGCCATGCGCCGACACTTGATGCCTTGGCCGCAAATGGGGTGGTGTTTGAAACGGCTTATTGCAAC
>JAAEZW010000448.1 GCA_018222665.1 Paracoccaceae bacterium | reverse complement strand
CGAACAGCATGGCGATGTTTACGATGGACCCTGCTGATGTCATTAAGGCCCCAAACAATTGCGACCCAAAGTTTTGGAATAATGCGGCCGCACGGTCCCTAATAAATTCCCCCAATTTGCGCAGGGCCTCAACCAAATCAAATTGCTCGGCCAAACGCGCGGGCAGGATTGAACGGATTGAACTTTCAATGGATGCGACACGTTCGGCTTCGACGGTCAGGCTTAAGAGCCCTTGGATTTGGTTTGATAGGACCACAATCGCCAATAAGACGGCAGGCAGGATGATTAACAGCAATCCGATAAATATGATCGCGGTGGCCGATATGCGCGTAAATCCTGCGGCCTCTAATCGGTCGGCCACGGGATCAAGGAAATAGGCAATCGCGGCCCCCAATACGAAGGGGAGCAATATATTTCCCAAATACCACAACATCAGTGCCAAGATGATCGCACCGATCCCCCAATATTTCGCCTGTTTTTCAATCGGTAGTGCCATATTCAATCCCTTATTTCCCCTAACATCGGAAAGTGTTGCGCCTGATTCAAGGGGGAAAGCGCGCCTTGGGCTTGTGTGGGGTCATTTCGCCCGCTAAGGAGAGGCAAGAAAACAACAAAGCTATGGGGTTAATCATGCGCCTGTCACGTTATTTCCTACCTGTACTTAAAGAAAATCCAGCCGAAGCCCAAATCGTCAGCCACCGCTTGATGCTCCGCGCAGGCATGATCAAACAGGCAAGCGCGGGGATTTATTCATGGCTGCCCCTTGGGTTTAAGGTACTGCGCAAGTTGGAAAACATCATCCACGAGGAACAGTTACGCGCAGGCCATTTGCCAATCCAGATGCCAATTTTGCAGGGCGCAGATTTGTGGCGTGAAAGTGGACGTTATGACGCCTATGGCGCGGAAATGCTACGGATGAAGGATCGCCATGATCGCGATATGTTGTTCACCCCAACGGCCGAGGAATTGGTGACGGACATTTTCCGTTCGCACGTCGGATCCTACAAGGATTTGCCGATGACGCTCTATCAAATCCAATGGAAATTCCGCGATGAAATTCGCCCGCGCTTTGGTGTGATGCGGGGGCGCGAATTTTATATGAAAGACGGCTATAACTTTGATTTGACGAAAGAAGACGCGCTGCATGCCTATAACCGCCATTTGGTCAGTTATCTACGCACCTATGAACGCATGGGGCTTCAGGCGATTCCAATGCGGGCGGACAGTGGCCCGATTGGGGGCGATGATACGCATGAATTCTTGGTTCTTGCTGATACTGGCGAATCCGAGGTGTTTTATGACAGCAAGGTCACGGATCTAAGTTTTGGGGGTCGTGAAATTGACTATGATGATCGCGCGGCCTGTCAGGGCGTGTTGGATGAATTCACATCGCTCTATGCGCGCACCGATGAAACCCATGATGAGGCCCTGTTCAATCAGATCCCAGAGGAACGTCGGCGCGTTGCGCGGGGCATCGAAGTCGGCCAGATTTTCTATTTCGGGACAAAATATTCTGAATCGATGAACGCAATGGTTCAGGATGCCGAGGGCAATAACGTGCCCGTGCACATGGGCAGCCACGGGATTGGTGTATCACGCCTGATCGGCGCATTAATCGAGGCAAACCACGACGAGAACGGCATCATATGGCCCGAAGGGGTGACACCGTTCCATTGTGGTATTGTGAACCTGAAACAAGGGGATGAGGAGGCAGATGCCGCCTACGATAGCC
>JAAEZW010000447.1 GCA_018222665.1 Paracoccaceae bacterium | reverse complement strand
CCATGGCGATCCGCCAAAAATGTGATGATTGCCGCGCTGTCGGTGATCACCTCGCCCTCGGCAATCAGGGCAGGTAATTTACCCGTAGGGCTGTGTTCCATCGCCTCTGGTGAACGCACGGAATAGGGTTTGTGATCGTATTCAATTCCCAATTCTTCCAACGCCCATAAAACGCGAAATGTGCGGTTTGTGCGTGATCCAACGACTGTATACATGTGGCTCTCCTATTGTTGTGATCAATAAAGTGGTGCGCTGCAGGTGTGTCCAGTGCAAATGCAGATTTGGAACGCAACGTGACCCTAAAATTCAACACATTTCCACCATGGCAGAATCGTCTAAATGCGTGCTAGGGTTTGTGGTATGAATTCACACAACCCCAACATAGGCCACGATCGCCCCGTTATTCGGCAACTGGATGACGCTGCGATTAACCGAATTGCCGCTGGTGAAGTGGTGGAACGACCCGCGTCTGCCGTGAAGGAATTGGTTGAAAATGCCATTGATGCAGGGGCGCAGCGCATCGCCATTGATATCGCAGATGGGGGGAAAACGTTGATCCGTGTGGGGGACGATGGCTGCGGGATGAGTGCGGCGGATCTGCCGCTTGCCTTATCCCGTCATGCGACATCAAAAATTGATGGTTCTGATTTGCTAAACATCCACAGTTTCGGGTTCCGCGGCGAGGCGCTGCCATCCTTGGGGGCGGTTGGTCGGTTGTCGATTTCTTCGCGCGCCGCGGGTCAGGATGGCGCGGAAATCACTGTCGCGGGGGGTGACATGGGCCCTGTTAAACCCGCTGCGCTCAGCAAAGGAACAGTGATCGAGTTACGTGATTTGTTTTACGCAACCCCCGCGCGTCTAAAATTCCTGCGCACAGATCGGGCAGAGGCACAGGCGATCACGGATATCGTCAAGCGGTTGACCATGGCAGAACCCTCTATCGGGTTCCATTTGCGCGATGTATCAAATGGCGGATCACGATCCGTGTTCCGCGTTGATCCAGAAACGGGTGATTTGTTCGACGCGCTTCACAGAAGATTGGCGAAAATTCTCGGGGCTGAATTTGCGGAAAACGCCCTAAAGATTGATGCAGAGCGTGACGGTTTTCATCTGTCTGGTTATGCGGCGCTGCCAACGTTTTCACGCGGGGCTGCGGTGATGCAGTATTTCTTTGTGAACGGGCGCCCTGTGCGCGATAAACTGTTGATCGGGGCACTGCGCGGTGCTTATGCGGATTTCCTATCGCGTGATCGACACCCGGCTGTTGCCTTGTTTGTGGATTGCGATCCACACCTTGTTGATGTGAACGTGCATCCCACAAAATCCGAGGTGCACTTTCGCGAACCGGGCCTGGTGCGCGGACTGATTGTATCAGCGCTGCGCCACGCATTGGGCGAGGCGGGACACCGCGCCTCGACCACGGTTGCGGGCGCAACATTGGGTGCAATGCGCCCCGAAACCCCGCATCAGCCGATCTATCAAATGGACCGCCCCAGCGCCGCAGTGCTTAACGTCAGTTATCAGGCCCAAGCACCCGAAAACTTTGGCATTGCAGAGGCCCCTGCGCCATCTGCCCGCATTGACGATCCTGTGATCGAACCCGCCCAAGACCCGCAGCAAATGGATCACCCGCTGGGCGCGGCGCGTGGACAAGTTCATGAAAACTATATCATCGCACAAACACGGGACGGTATCGTCATTGTCGACCAACACGCCGCGCATGAACGGCTGGT
>JAAEZW010000446.1 GCA_018222665.1 Paracoccaceae bacterium | reverse complement strand
ATTTCAGCGTATGCGGGTGGATGCATATAGCGATCGCGCTGATAATATTCGCCGGTATAGGTGTTCTTTTTTGTCATAGGGAAATTCCCATTTCTTTGTATGTCTCTTTTGCGATCTTAAAGGCGTGATTGGCCTTTGGCACCCCACAATAAATCGCGACATGCATAAATGCTTCGCGGATATCTTCGGGGGTTGCGCCCGTATTCGCCGTTGCACGTATATGCATGGCCACTTCTTCAAAATTTCCTGCCCCCGCCAAAAGTGCAATTGTTAGGATGGATCGTTCGCGATGGGTTAGTCCATCACTGTCCCAGACGGTGCCCCATGCACCCTCTGTGATCATATCTTGGAACGGTGCATCAAATTCGGTTTTCGCGGCAGTTGCGCGATCAACATGTGCGTCGCCCAACACCTGTCGACGCACCTTCATTCCCGCATCGTATCGTTCACTCATGGTCTTTCCTTTCGCAATCGGGGTCAGATAATCATAAAATTATGAAACATTGTATTGCTAAATTTTGCAAATAACATAACCTATTGGTTATGAATTGGGATCAGGCACTTCGCCTTCGACATATAAAATGTTTTCTTGAGGTTGCGCGCGTAGAGAGTGTCTCTTTGGCGGCAGCGTCCTTGAATATAACACAACCCGCTGTTTCCAAAACGATCAAAGAATTGGAAGAGTTGCTGCAAACACCACTGTTTGATCGTGTTGGACGACGGTTGCAGTTGAATGAACAGGGGCGCATTTTTCAAAATCACGCCGCCGCGTCGTGGTTGGAACTCTCCAAAGCCAAGGATCGACTAAGCAGAGAAACACGCAGGCGCGAACTGCGCATCGGATCGCTGCCCACAGCTGCAACCGAATTGGTGCCGGACGCTGTTTTAACCTTTTCCAAGGACACCCCGAACAGTCAGCTAAAGGTGCGTACAGGGCCCAATTGGATGCTGTTCAATCAACTGCGCGATGGACAATTGGATCTGGTGGTCGGTCGTATGCCCGATGCTGATTTGCTCACCGACATTGCGTTTGAGCAATTCTATTCCGAGGATGTTGTCTGTGTTGTGCGTCCTGATCATCCAATTTTATTCGCCGATCATCCCTCTGATCATTTTCTGAAATATCCATTGATTATGCCACCCAAGGGGGCGGTTATTCGCCCGACTGTTGAACGGTATTTGACCAGTATCGGAATGACAGGGGCGCAGGGTGCTGTTGAAACTGTATCACTACCGATTGGGCGCCGTATCGTTCAACGGTCCGATTATATTTGGTTTATTTCGCGTGGTGTCGTGATGGATGAATTACTGAATGGATCCTTGATCAGTTGTCCGTTGCAATCTGATCTGCTTGCGGGCCCTGTGGGCGTTTTTACCTTGGCAAATGCGACCCCTGATGTTGAACGCAGCGCATTTGTGCAAATTCTGCGGGATTTGTCCCAACGTTTGCGCAAATAAAAAGGCGACCCAAGGGCCGCCTTTTGTTGTTCTCATGCAGAATTGGGTTTAGCCAATGATGCTGTTCAGGGTCGCGCTTGGACGCATGACTTTTGCCAATTTCGCGCGATCTGGGTGGTAATATCCACCAATATCCGCAGGTGCTCCCTGTACGCTTGCCAATTCTGCCAAAATAGCCTCTTGGCTGTCAGATAGTGCCTTGGCGATTGGTGCAAAATGGGCTGCGATCTCGGCGTCATCCGTTTGTGCTGCCAATGCTTCTGCCCAGTATAGGGC
>JAAEZW010000445.1 GCA_018222665.1 Paracoccaceae bacterium | reverse complement strand
CCGCGTTTCTTCGACGATCAAATCAGTCAGCTCAAGGTCCTTAGGCTCAAGCCCCATGGACAATAACTGTGCGGCCCCCGTGATCCCCGCCAAGGGGTTTTTGATTTCATGGGCTAACATTTCGGCCATACCAATCGCGGATTTGGCCGCCGATTTAACGGTTTGGGTTTGTGACATCCATCCCGCCAATTCGCGCGGGGCGAGTAGCAGGATCATAAACCCGAGATGTTCCAAAACGGGTGCGAATTTTAAATTACACTGCAAGGGCGCACGATCCCCCGTGCCCACATCTACATCATTCACAAACAGCGCCGTGGAATGTTCCCGAGCACGGTGATACGCAGCCTCAAGCGGGGCATCCACCATCAGGCGGTCAAACAAGGGGACACCATTGATGGCACGGTTTGATGTGTTAAAAAACCCCTCGGCGGCGGGATTTATTTCGGCAATCTTATCCCCCTCATCCACCAAAATTGCTGGAATGGGAAGCGAGGCCCAAATGGTATCTAATGCGGCATGCATTACGCGGCCTCCTGTAAAATTGCGTCGGATAAGCGATCAAATACATCCCGCGGATCATTTGCCGTTAATAGTGCGCGTCGCATTTGGCGGTCTGTTTCTGCCTGATCCATGTACCACCCCAAATGTTTGCGGGCCACGCGCACCCCTAATTCGGTGCCGTAAAACCCCATCATCGCCTCATAATGGCCTGCGATCATCTCCACCAAATCAACACCTTTGGGAATGTTGGGCATGGGCGATCCTGTTAGGGCATGCGCAATTTCCGCAATCGCCCATGGCCGCCCCTGCGCACCACGCCCCACCATGACGCCATCGGCCCCTGACTGCGCCATAGCGCGCGTTGCATGGTCACTCGACATAATATCCCCATTTGCGATCACAGGGATCGACACAGCTTGTTTCACCCGATGGATCGCGGCCCAATCCGCCTGTCCTTTGTAAAACTGACAACGGGTGCGCCCATGGATCACGATCATGCGAATGCCTGCATCCTCGGCACGGCGTGCCAATTCGGGCGCGTTCAGCACAGTGTCATCCCATCCTAATCGTGTTTTCAAAGTGATGGGCACATCAACGGCCTTTACCACCGCCTCAATCAAACTGAGCGCATGATCCAAATCGCGCATTAACGCAGATCCGGAATAGCCGTTCACAACCTTTTTCGCAGGACAGCCCATATTAATATCAATCACCCGCGCGCCCTGATCTGCGATCAATTTTGCGGCCTCTGACATCCAGTAGGGATCGCAGCCCGCAATTTGAACCGAAGTGTTTTCAACATCCAACCCCAATTCAGCCTTATCGCGCACCGAATATTTCGCCTCGACCATCTCTTGGGATGCGATCATTTCACTGACCACCAACCCCGCACCGAAGGATTGTACCAAATTGCGAAAGGGCAAATCGGTGATCCCCGCCAAAGGCGCCAAAAACACAGGCAGCGACAGCTGCGTTGATCCTAAATCAATGGTCATAGGTGTTTTATCCCTGCTTACGAGCCCCATGACAATGGCAAATCGCACAAAATAGGGGCAAAAAATTTATATTGCCTATATTTTAGGCAAATTGCCCATACCCCTCTTCCCATTGCAATTGCAAACCCTTGCGACTAGACATCAATGAAAGGACGAAAAACATGACAATCGCCGCCATCATTGTTGCCGCAGGACGTGGCACCCGCGCGGGCAGCGCCCTACCGAAACAGTGGCACCCTCTGTT
>JAAEZW010000037.1 GCA_018222665.1 Paracoccaceae bacterium | reverse complement strand
GCGGCGATTTGGGCGTGGCGACGTCCTGAGCTACCCGTGATGGGGCGTGTGTTGACAGTGATTTTGGCGCTGATTGGGATCGGGTCGTTTTTATTTCACACATTTGCGCAAACTTGGGCGGGTTTGGCCGATGTCTTGCCGATCCTGATGTTCAAATTGATCTATATCTATGTGGCAACCCGCGATTATTTTCAGGTCGCTAGCTGGGGCGCGTGGCTGAGCGTGATAGGATTTTTCCCTTTTGCCGCAGTGATCGGATGGTTGATTTCGGATTGGGGAAATTTTGGGGGCAACACGCGGATATGTGCCTGTACCGATCCTGATTCTGATTTACGCCTATCTTTTACGACATAGATTGCCCGATGTTGCGCGTGGGTTGACGATTGGTGTGGTTATTTTGGTGACCTCTATGGCGGCGTGCTGGGCGGATGAAACGCTGTGTAAAATGCACCCAATGGGTACCCATTTTCTGTGGCTTATTTTGAACGCGGTAATGTTGGCGTGGGTGATTGAGGTTTATCGTCGCCATATGCTTGCAGGGAGACGCGCCAAGCGTTAAACGAGGGCAAACGAATGATGGAGAGCCTATATGTCGATTGATACGGCGACAGCAGCAAAGGTTGCAAAACTTGCGCGCATCAAGGTTGAGGAAGATGCGCTTCCTGCCTTGGCGCAAGAGTTCAACACAATCCTTGGATTTATTGAACAGTTGAATGAGGTGGATGTTGAGGGCGTTGAACCGATGACATCAGTCACCCCACAACGTTTAAAGCGCCGTGTTGATGAAGTGACAGACGGGAACCAGCATGACAAGGTCCTAAAGAACGCACCAGATGCGCGTGAAGGATTTTTTGTGGTGCCAAAGGTGGTGGAATAATGAGCGATCTACACAAACTTACGATTGCGGATGCGCGTAACAAATTGCGTGCCAAGGAAATCACCTCGGTCGAACTGACGCAAAGCTGTTTAGACGCCATTGATGCGGCAGATGCGCTGGGCGCCTATGTGCACAAAACTCCTGATTTGGCGATCGAGGCCGCAACGGCGGCGGATGCGCGTATTGCTGTGGGGGATGCCCCTGATATGTGTGGCATTCCACTGGGCATCAAAGATTTGTTTTGTACCCAAGGTGTCAACAGCCAAGCGGCCAGTGGCATTCTGAAAGGGTTCAAACCAGAATATGAGAGCACCGTCAGCCAAAAGTTGAAGGACGCTGGCACAGTGATGTTGGGCAAGCTGAACATGGATGAATTCGCCATGGGCAGTTCCAATGAAACATCCGTTTATGGCGATGTGGTCAACCCATGGAAGGTGGATGAGCGTAACCTAACGCCTGGTGGATCATCAGGCGGGTCTGCCTCGGCAGTTGCAGCGGATTTGTGTTTGGCGGCAACGGGTACCGATACGGGTGGATCAATCCGTCAACCTGCCGCATTCACTGGTATTGTGGGAATCAAGCCAACCTATGGTCGCTGTTCACGCTGGGGCATTGTTGCCTTCGCCTCATCCCTTGATCAGGCAGGACCGATGACGAAATCGGTGCGCGATGCGGCGATCATGTTGGAAACCATGTGCGGCCATGATCCCAAGGACAGCACGAGCGCAGATATCGCCGTGCCGAATTTTGAAGCCATGCTAACTGGCGATATTCGTGGCAAAAAGATTGGCATTCCAAAAGAATACCGAATGGACGGCATGCCCGCCGAAATCGAAACACTGTGGCAAAACGGAACCGAAATGCTGCGGGATGCAGGGGCCGAGATTGTTGACATCTCGCTTCCACACACAAAATACGCGCTGCCTGCCTATTACGTGATTGCCCCTGCTGAGGCGTCATCAAACCTTGCTCGCTATGATGGGGTGCGTTTTGGGCACCGCGCAACATTGGGTGCGAGCGATGGCATTACGGAAATGTACGAAAAAACCCGCGCAGAAGGATTTGGACCAGAGGTTCAGCGCCGCGTGATGATCGGCACATATGTATTGTCAGCCGGGTTTTATGATGCCTACTACAACCGCGCACGCCGTGTACGCACGTTGATCAAAAAGGATTTTGAAGATGTGTTCTCCGCAGGTGTTGACGCGATTTTGACACCTGCAACGCCGTCGGCGGCCTTTGGTTTGGGTGAAATGACGGATGCAGATCCCGTACAGATGTATCTAAATGATGTATTTACCGTGACGGTGAACTTGGCGGGATTGCCGGGTATCTCGGTTCCTGCAGGGTTGGATGCACAAGGGTTACCATTGGGCCTACAGTTGATCGGACGCCCATGGGAAGAAGGCGATTTGCTGAATACCGCTTATGCTCTTGAACAATCTGCAGGGTTTGTCGCCAAGCCAAATATATGGTGGTAACACGTCAACGTGGATAAAATAGGGGCAGGGAACATGCGCGCATTATTAATACTCTCATTGGGGCTGACCTTGGCCGCGTGCGGTGGCAGTGATGTCCCAAATAGCGCCCATGTGCCCGCCCAAGAACAACAATTGCGCGATGCGGAATTGGCGGGCCTGCCCGCCCCGATTGAGGTGATGGATCCATTGCCCACCGAAATTACGCCAATGGTCGAGGAAGAGATTGCGGCAACCACGGCACCTTTGCCTGCACCAAACAATCCTGGCCTTTCGGATGAGCAGGATTTTGGTGCGGTCAGTGATCGCCAATCCATTGAAAGCGATGCAGAGCGCCTTGAGAAGAACCGCGCGCTTTACACCCTGATCGAACCAACCGAGGTTCCAACACGCCCTGGCACAGATATCCCAAATATTGTGGCCTATGCGATCAAAACGTCAAACCCAGTAGGGGAACCGCTTTATTCGCGCAGTCTGTTCAAATCAGAAAACCGTAATTTGCGGAACTGTGCGAAATATGTGTCCGATGCGGCCGCTCAGGAAACCTTTTTGAAAGCGGGTGGACCAGAGCGTGACCGCTATGGACTTGATCCCGATGGGGATGGGTTTGCCTGTCGGTGGGATCCAACACCCTTCCGCGCGGCGGTTAAGAAGTGATCGTAGATCAGATCCCTTCGCCAAATTTCGGCGAACGAAAAGAGGGGCTGATGCTAAATTGGGTGATCCTGCATTATACGGCCATGAACAGCGCTGCCGAGGCGATTGAGCGACTGTGTGATCCTGTGCATCAGGTATCTGCCCATTACGTCATTTCAAAAAGTGGGGCAGTGACGCAATTGGTGTCCGAAGATATGCGCGCGTGGCATGCAGGGCAAAGTTATTGGCAGGGCTGCCGTGACATGAATTCCGCCTCGATCGGAATTGAACTTTGCAATCGGGGGGATCACCCTTTTCCAGTACCACAGATACGTGCGCTTGCCTCTCTGTTATCTGGGGTCTGCACGCGCAATGATATTCCGCAACACTCTGTGATTGGTCATTCAGATATCGCATTGGGGCGCAAGGCGGACCCAGGGGCGCGGTTTGATTGGCGTGCCTTGGCCCAGATGGGGTTCGGTATTTGGGCTGACCCTGGCGCCGCGACAGTGGTGGATACGGCGGTGTTTGATGCGAACCTCGGTCGAATTGGTTATGACACTGATGCCTCCCTGGAAACGCGGCTGCGGGCCTTTCGCCTGCATTTTCGCCCCACGGGTGTCGGGTCATTGGACGCGGTCGATTGTGCGATTGCCACAGCGCTTGCCGATAATTTTCAGTTGACCTAAGTCCCCCATCCAAGTAGGCGCAGAACACGCGCGGGTGGCTGGATGGCCGCGGGGATTTCCCCGAGGAAAGTCCGGACTCCACAAAGCAATGGTGCCGGGTAACGCCCGGGCGGGGCAACCCGACGGAAAGCGCCACAGAAATGAAACCGCCCATGTCCGCATGGGTAAGGGTGAAACGGTGGAGTAAGAGCCCACCGGGGGACTGGCAACAGGACCCGCATGGCAAGCCCCACCAGGAGCAATGCCGAATAGGATCCTTGCGCGGAGCTGATCGGGCAACCGATATCGCCGCTGGGTTGCTTTGGCCCAAAGGATCGGGTTGGCAGCTAGAGGGCCATGGGCAACCATGGTTCAAGAGGAATGGTCATCCAAGGGGGCAACCCCTGGACAGAATCCGGCTTACAGGCCGCCCGCGCGTAAATTTTCACGAAAAAGCGGCTGATCCCTGTTGACTCGGGCGCAGTGTTCATTAAAAGGCGGGTTTCAAGGATTTCATGGGCCGCGGCCCAGTCGCAGGAGATGTAAAATGGCGAAGCCAACCACAATCAAAATCCGCCTGAACTCGACCGCGGGCACTGGTCACTTCTACGTGACAAAGAAAAACGCACGTACAATGACAGAAAAAATGGTCGTTCGTAAGTATGACCCAGTTGTACGCAAGCACGTCGAATACAAAGAAGGCAAAATCAAATAAGCTTGATTGTCTTTTGGATTGTGAAAAAGCCGCTGAATCTCAGCGGCTTTTTTGTTTTTGTTGGACGAGTCATAGTTTTGGGAATGCCTTTGTTTAATCTCTTGGAGCGTTGAGAGATTTAGGCGAGGCAATTTGGTTAAATACCAACACACAAGCACACGCCCGTGGGCGGCCAACAGGGCTGAGGCAACGAAGCCACCGCACCGTTTTGCCGAAGGCAAACCTAAGGTTTGACGGGACGGGCGTGGGTTGGATCATACGCGATTTGTCTTCGCTTCGGCTCAGACTGCGTATGATCGGGGCAAATAAAAAAAGGGGACCGAAAAATCGGACCCCTACTTTATCGGTATGTGCCAAGCTTATTCGCGGTTGCCCATGAATTGTAGCAAGAACATAAATAGGTTGATGAAATCCAGATACAGTTGCAACGCACCGTGGATTGCAGATTTGTCCAACCAATCTTGATCGCCATGATGCGCATGGGCGATATAAGTGTTTTTGATGTTCTGCGTGTCATAAGCAGTTAGGCCTGCGAAGATCAGCACACCCAAGATGGACACCGCAAATGCGATCGCAGGTGATCCAAGGAAGATGTTGATGATTGATGCAACCAAGATGCCGATCACACCCATTATTAGGAAGGACCCCCAACCGCTGATATCTTTCTTCGTTGTGTAGCCCCAAAGCGATAGGCCCGCAAACGCGATCGCAGTCACAAGGAATGTCTGAATGATCGAGAATGTGGTGTAGAAAATAAAGATTGAGCTAAGCGATAGGCCCATCAATCCAGCAAATGCATAGAAGAACAACTGCGCGCCTGCTGCGCTTGTGCGGTTTGCGACCGCACCAAAGGCGAATACCATCCCCAATGGGGCCAGCATGATCACCCAACGCAGCGCAGATGTGTAAATCGCCGTACCCAATGCGGTTAGCATTGTGCCATTTTGCATCTGGCCCACTGCGTTTGCAGGGTCAGTTGTCACTGCAAGGCCCGCAATTGCCCATGCGGCCAATGCTGTGATCAGCATGCCAACGGACATCGTGCCGTAAACTTTGTTCATATGTGCGCGCAGACCTTCGTCGATCTGTGCGGCACGTGCGCCCATTGCGGAACGCATTGTGTAATTGTCTGCCATTATAGTACCTCCAATTGCCGAATGGCTGGTAACCATCGATCCTGCGGCAAATATCGTTATTTTCCGCAGTTATTTCAAGATTTTTCCAAAAGAAACTTTCTGAAACTTTTGTGAATTATGTCAGGGCCGGATCAACATTGATCACAACCTTGCCCGTTGATTTCCGCGTACGCAGCAAATCAATCCCATACTCTGCCTGTTCAAAAGGCAACAAATGGCTGATATGTGGGCGCAAGGCACCCTCACTATACCACTTAACCAATTGGGCCAAACTGTCACGCACGACCTGCGGTTTGAACGCTAGATAACCGCCCCAATAAAATCCCAAAACCGCGATGTTTTTGACCAATAGGTGGTTGGCGGCAATTTGTGGAACATCACCGCTTGCAAATCCGATGGTTAAAATGCGTGCTTCGGGGTTGCAGGCGCGAAAGGCGGCTTTGAATTGATCGCCCCCCACAGGGTCATAAACCACATCAACACCGCCCAATGCCTTTAGTTCGGCACGTAAATCCGCATTTGTTGCATTTATCACATGATCTGCGCCTGCATGCGCAGCAATGGCACATTTGTCCGCGCCACGGGCCACGGCGATCACCCGGGCCCCCATTAATTTGCCCAATTCTACCGCCGTTAATCCCACACCGCCGGCGGCACCCAGCACCAAAAGTGTTTCACCCGCCTGCAAACCCGCACGATAATCCAATGCGACATGGGATGTCCCATAGGCAATCTGTAGTGCCGCGGCATCCAAAAACGGCATGCTGTCGGGCAGGGTGATCATGCGATCAACGTCAAAACATCCAAATTCTGCCAATCCGCCTTGGCCGCCAAAAACGGCAACGCGTGATCCAACAGCAGAGGCATCCGTGTCAGGGCCGATGGCGTCCACAATCCCTGCCACTTCCATGCCTAGGGTGAATGGCAGCTCAGGCGTGTCCTGATAGGTCCCTTTTTGCATCAGCAAATCTGCAAAATTCAAACCGCAGGCCGCGATTTTTAACCGTATTTGTCCCTGTGATGGTTCAGGAATATCCACGTTTGTCATTTGAATGGGGGCATCAAATGCATGCACCTGCAGCGCTTTCATATCGGCTCCTAACTTTTTTCTTCACCTAATCGGGCCGCCCGAATGTTGTCAAACGCAAAGGGGCAAATTGGGGCTCGGGAAAATGACGCGTGAATTACCCTGTCGTTTGACTGCACGTTTAGATTGTACCTATCCTTTTGAGTATTCTTTTTATGAGAATTCGTCCTTCCCAAAGCTTGAAATGCGATGATACTCTAGGGTTGCATGCTTAGGATGTGGTCATGCGCTTTTGATTGATTCTCAAATCGATCAGGTTTGTGTCGTTCAGGGATAGAACGGCATGCTAAGGCAAAGGAATACAACATGGCACATCCCGTCGATCAACACGTGGGAAAACGCATTCGACATCGCAGATGGTTGGTTGGTATGACCCAACAACAACTTGCGGATCAAGTTGGAATTAAATTTCAGCAAATCCAAAAATATGAAACGGGCGCAAACCGCGTAAGCGCATCGCGTTTGTGGGACATCTCAAAATCGCTTCAGGTTGATATTTCATTCTTTTTTGAAGGTATCGAAGGGGATGAGACGCAGGTGGAACCAGGTGTGGCACCATCAGATGTCCTATCTGATAAAGAGGCACTGGAGCTGCTGCGTTCTTACTATGCGATCCCTGAAAATCAACGCCGCCGTCTGTTTGATTTGGCCCGCGTTCTAAGCGACGTCTCTTGATTTGAGCGCGCCTTTGGTCTAGCGCAAAAGGCATACTTTTGCGCGAAGGCCCCTTTATGCCCAATCTCTCACCCGATCACATTTTGAATACCGCACATGCCATGGCAGACGCCGCACGCACAGTGATTTTGCCCTATTTCCGCCGGTACGATTTGGTTGCGGACAATAAACTGGCATCTGGATTTGACCCCGTTACCGAAGCAGATTGCGCCGCCGAAAAAGCGATGCGCCAGATCCTTACCAATGCGCGGCCAGAGGATGGTATTTTGGGCGAGGAATTCGGCGAAATTGCGGGGCAAAGCGGATACCGTTGGGTGTTAGACCCCATTGATGGCACGCGCGGGTTTATCAGTGGAACACCAACATGGGGTGTTTTGATCGCATTGGAACAGATTGATCATGGGCCCGTTTTTGGAATGATTGATCAACCCTACATCGGCGAACGGTTTTGGGGCGGATTGGGATTTGCGCAGATGTCAGGGCCCCATGGCAACGGCGCGTTGCAGGTACGTGACACCAAATCCCTATCTGATGCGACGATTTTCACAACCTTCCCCGAGGTTGGCAGCGCAATTGAGGCACGCGCATTTCAAGCAGTGGCAGAGCGTACGCGCCTGACGCGATATGGAATGGATTGTTATGCCTATGCCTTGTTGGCGGCGGGGCAAATTGATTTGGTGATTGAGGCGGGGTTGAACGCCTATGACATTCAGGCCCCCATCGCCGTGATCCAAGCCGCAGGCGGTGTTGTTACCGATTGGACAGGGGGTGCGGCGCATATGGGGGGACGCGTTGTGGCCGCTGCAACGCCCGAATTGCACGCAGAGGCGATGTCCATATTGAAAGAGGTGACCCAAGAATGACCAAAACATGGATCATCAAAAACGCCCACACAATCCTGACCATGGATGACACGCGGCGTGAATTGAACGGACATGATATTCTATTGCGTGATGGCGTTATTGCGGGGATTGGCGAAAACCTTTCCGTCCCGGCAGGGGCAGAAATCGTTGACGCTCAAAATGCGGTTGTGACCCCCGGTTTGATCAACACGCATCACCACCTTTATCAATCGCTGACGCGCGCCGTGCCGGGGGGGCAGGACGCGTTGCTGTTTGGGTGGTTACAAACCCTTTATCCGATTTGGGCGGGCTTTGGTCCAGAAGAGATGCGAATTTCCACGATGCTGGGGCTGAGTGAACTTGCCCTGTCTGGCTGCACGATGAGTTCGGATCATTTGTACCTGTTCCCCAACGGCGCACGCCTTGATGACACGATCGAAGGTGCAGCAGAGGTTGGATTGCGGTTTTTTCCAACGCGGGGCGCGATGAGCATTGGGGAAAGTGATGGAGGGTTGCCACCCGATCATCTGGTTGAGGATGAGGATAACATTCTAAGTGATTGTATTCGCGTAATAGATCTATTTCATGATGCATCTGAATCGTCAATGGTACGCGTGGGTGTGGCACCCTGTTCTCCATTTTCGGTCAGTCGCGAATTGATGCGTGATGCAGCCCTGTTGGCACGGGATAAATCCGTGTTTTTGCACACACATTTGGCAGAAAATGACGAAGATATAGCCTATTCATTGGAAAAATTCGGATGTCGCCCCGGCCAATATGCAGAAGATTTAGGGTGGACGGGTGATGATGTATGGCATGCGCATTGCGTTAGGTTGAATGGACAAGAGATTGATTTATTTTCAAAATCTGGCACAGGTGTTGCGCATTGCCCCTGTTCAAACTGCCGTCTTGGATCGGGTATTGCGCCCATACGTGCCATGCGTGATCAGGGCGTAAAAGTGGGTCTGGGCGTCGATGGATCGGCCAGTAATGATATCGCGAACCTAATGGATGAAGCGCGTCAAACCATGTTGCTACAGCGTGTGCAAAATGGTGCTGATGCAATGAGTGCGCGTGAGGCATTGGAAATTGCAACACGCGGCGGTGCGGATGTTTTGGGCCGTCCTGAATGTGGGCGCATCGCAGTGGGCAAGCGTGCCGATATCGCGATTTGGGATATCAATGGTATCGAAAGTGCGGGAAGTTGGGATCTCGCCGCATTGGTGATTGCGGGCCCCAATAAGGTGCGCCACCTGTTCGTTGAGGGGCGGCAGATTGTGCGTGATTGGCATATTGCAACACTTGATCTGCCAAAACTGATTGAGACGCAGAATAGGCTTGCTTTGAAATTGGCGGGCTAGGCGCCCCTAAACCTTTTGTCCTGCCACATAGGTTGCGGCAATTGCGCGGTCATCGCCCATCATTATGGTGGGGAATATTTCCTCCCAAACATCCTCGGCGCGCGCGCTGCGCTGTGCAATTTCGGGTGTTGAGGCCAAATTCAACACCACCATATCCGCGGCCATACCCGGTGCGATATTACCAATTTGATCATCCAAATACAGGGCACGTGCAGATCCGCAGGTTGCCAACCATAATAATTGCGCGGGATGCAGTGCCACACCACGCAATTGCGCGATTTCATAGGCCGCCGCCATCGTGCTTAGCATGGAAAAGCTTGATCCGCCCCCTGTATCGGTGGCAAGGCCCGGATTAATCCCACGCGCCATCATACCTGCCGTGTTAAACAACCCAGAGCCAATGAAGGTGTTTGATGTGGGGCAATGCGCAACAGATGCTCCAACCTCGGCCAGTCGGTCCATCTCGCGCGGCTCTAGGTGGATCGCGTGCCCATAAAGCCCGCGTTCGCCCAGCAGGCCAAAGGTTTCATATGTATCCAGATAATCGCGCGCGTCGGGGAATAGCTCGCGCACCCAAACGATCTCATCAGTTTGTTCGGATAGGTGCGTTTGCATCAAACACTCTGGATGCTCCGACCACAGCGCCCCAAGGGCTTCTAACTGTTCGGGCGTTGATGTGGGGGAAAACCGCGGCGTGATTGCATAGTGCGCGCGTCCATGACCCTGCCAGCGTTCAATCAACGCCTTGCTGTCATCATAGGCGGATTTTGCAGTATCGCGCAGACCAACGGGCGCATTACGATCCATACAGGTTTTTCCCGCAGCAACGCACATATTGCGATCCGCAGCTGCGGTGAAAAAGGCTTCAACGCTTTCGGGGTGAATTGTGCAATAGCTGGCCATGCTTGTCGTGCCATTGCGCAGGGCAAATTCAATATAACGCCCTGCAATTTCTGCAGCATATTCGGCGTCGCCAAACCGCATTTCCTCGGGGAAAGTATAGGTGTTTAACCAATCAATCAGGCGTTTGCCCCAGCTGGCGATAATGGCGGTTTGTGGATAATGGACATGGGCGTCAACAAACCCCGCCATAATCACATAATCGCCGTGATCGATGCGTTCGGCATTTTCGTATTCTGGGTTTAGATCGGGTGTGTCATCAATAAACTCAATTTGTCCATTTTTTACATAAATACATTTAATATCAATAGATAATAATTCGAAATTAAAGTAATGGTTAAAGGGATTATCCGAAAATGACAGGACTCGCCCCTTAATAATTTTCCGATCGTTCATGTCGTCACCTTAATCCACCTTGCGCCACTTAGGACTACAGTATATCGCGCCAACATTGGGATAGCACTAGCGGTTTTTGGATTGTAACACCTATTGGAATAGCAATAAGGTGATCGCAACAGAAAGGAGGAAAAAATGGATGATCGCACATTAACACCAGAGGGTGACATGGACGCGGACGTTGTTGATTACTCTCTTTCTCGGCGCGATGTGTCGGCGGTTCTCTTTGCCGTTGATCGCGAGGATCGCGAAGCGCTTCTGACCCTGTTTGAGGATATGCACCCCGCCGATATTGCCGACCTTTTGGAACAAATCGGTCTATATGATCGTCGGCGTTTGATCCTGCTTTATGACCGTGATTTTGACGGTGATGTTCTTTCGGAATTGGATGACACCCTTCGGGAAGAGGTCATATCTTATCTAAAACCAGAGGTGCTGGCCGAGGCGGTTCGTGATCTGGACAGTGACGATGTTGTCGACCTTCTGGAAGACTTGGAGGAAGAACAACAAACGCAAATCCTGGACGCACTTGATGACAGCGATCGGGTCGCGGTTGAACAGGCGCTGCAATTCCCCGAATACTCTGCGGGTCGTTTGATGCAGCGCGAAGTTGTCAAGGCGCCTGAACATTGGACCGTGGGGCAGGCGATTGATTTTATGCGCCGCCAACAGGGCCTGCCAGATCAATTTTATCACATTGTGTTGGTTGATCCGCGGATGCGCCCGATTGGGAACGTGACCCTTGGGCGCTTGATGTCCTCAAAACGCGATGTGGCTCTGATGGATCTAAAAGAAACTGTGTTTGAGGTGTTTCCCGCCACCCAAGACGAAGGCGATGTCGCCTATG
>JAAEZW010000444.1 GCA_018222665.1 Paracoccaceae bacterium | reverse complement strand
AGGTCGGAATGACTGCAATCATTCCAATCATCAACGCCAATCCCAACGTAGGATCCATTCCGAACATAAACGGGAGCAAAAGCGAGAGGCCCGCAATGCCACCAAGTCCTGGGAAAACTCCGATAGCGAGGCCCATCGCCACGCCTAACACCAAATACCCCAGCACAATCGGTTGCAAGATTTGCCCCCAAGCGGACGACAATGCGGGTAAAGCATCTACAAAAAATTCCACGAAACTTTCTTTCACTGATTACAAAAACGCCCCGCTTGTTGGAAAAGGGGGGCGTTCGAAAATCAGTGACTTATTTCAGTTCAACACCGAAATCGTCCTTGAGCCATGCTTTGACATAGGTCTTGGCCTCTTCGTTTACGCTAATTGCGTTGCCCAAGGCACTTTTGGCAGCAGCACCAGTGTACATGGGATAATCACCCAAACGCGCCGCAGAGATTTCTTTAAAATCAGGACGTGCCGCGATTTTCGAAAATGCATTTGAGAATGTCTCAACGATTTCTGGATCTGTGCCTTTGGGCAAGAATGCGATTTTCTGTGATGGGAAGCCTGCAATAAAGAAGGCTTTCCACGCATCCCATGCAGGACCCGATGTTTCACAGCCATCTGTAGCTTCGCAGACCTCTTTGAACGTTGGCATATCGGGGAAAGTTGGATCGCGCACGATCTCACCATTGGCGCTCAGCGAGCCCCATGTCATCATAGGCACTGCTTGTCCCGCCTCTACAAGCGCCATAGAGCCTTTAAGGTAACCTGATGAGGTTTGATAGTCGATGGTCGCCTCGCCACTCTCAAACATCTTACGACCATCGCCGCGGCCTTTGATGCCTAAAACGTGCTCGACGTTCATACCAAGCATTTTCCATGCAAGCGCAGGGATAATATCTAAACGCGTGGCACCTTGGTTACCATAGATGAATGTCATGTCTTTAAGGTTATTGGCGGTGCCATCAAATTTTGCACCTGCCTCGGCGTTCAAGTAAGCAACGCCCCCTGTGCCTGAGGCCATGACTGGTTCCCAATCGTTGTACTCATATCGCACGCGTGGATCATCCAATAGGTATGGGAATTGGGTTGATCCTGACGAACCAAACATAACAGTTCCATCGCCGTTTGATTGCTCTTGGAACCAGTTTGCGCCTTTGGTCGAACCAGCGCCTGGCATGAATTTGACAACAACCGTTGGGTTGCCTGGCAGGGCCTCTGACAAAAGCGGCGCAAAGAAGTTCGCCCATTTGGCCGAGCCGCCTGTTTCAGAAAATGGAATGGTCCATTCGATGGTCTTGCCTGACATATCGACATCGGCCTGCGCAGGCGCAGCAATCGCTGCGGCAGCGGCAACGGCGATTACCGAACGGCGTGTGAATTTATATAGTGACATTTCGTTTCTCCCATTGGGTGCAGCTTGCTCAAAGTTTAGTCTTTGACGCAACCACAGCCCGTTCTTGATTCTTGCACCGTGATCGACGAAACTTTCACGAAACTTGCGGGTGGTATGAAAAAATGCAAATTACTCTTGTCGAGGATAACGTCGGGCTCGCCGAAGGGATTGCTTATTTTTTGCGCGACAGAGGTCACGCAGTGAATACTATCTATGATGGCGAAGATGGATTGAATTTTTTACTCCAAGAGGACTCAGACATTGTAATCTTGGATATCAACTTGCCTTCGCGCGATGGGGTAAGCATTCTCAAAGCGCTGCGAAATGCCAAGATCCAAACGCCAGTTATC
>JAAEZW010000443.1 GCA_018222665.1 Paracoccaceae bacterium | reverse complement strand
CTTAGGTCGATCCAAATCGTTTTCAGCTCTGTGTATTGGTCATGGGCATGAATGCCATTGTCGCGCCCTCCAAACCCCGATTGTTTATATCCGCCAAAGGGGGTTGTGACGTTGCCTTCTCCATAACAATTCACGGTGACGGTTCCTGCACGGATGGCACGGGCGGCACGGATGGATTTTCGGATATTTGTGACAAAGACAGAAGCCGCAAGCCCATATTCCGTGTCGTTTGCCAATTCAATCGCCTCCTCCTCAGAGGCAACCTCAATCACCGAAAGGATGGGGCCAAAGATTTCCTCGCGCGCTTTGGCATCCGTTTTGTCCACCTCATAAATCGTGGGGGCCAGATAGGGACCTTCCATAGCGCCACCAACAACTGCGTCGCCTGTTAGGTACCCCGCCACCTTTTGCTGATGTTCCCGATCAATCAGGGCGCCCAGATGATTTGTAGGGTCCAATGGATCACCCGTTTTCCAATCACGGACACGCGCGGTGATTTTGTCCATCAGTTCGGCTTTGACATCTTTGTGCACAATCAGGCGCGAATTCGCGGAACAGTTTTCGCCCATGTTCCAAAATGCTGCGTTCACAACATGACCTGCGACCAGATCAAGGTTTTCTGCATCTGCCAAAACCACCGCAGGATTTTTGCCACCGCATTCCAGAACCACTTTTTTCAGGTTACTATCGGCCGCATAGCGCAGGAACCGCCGCCCCGTTTCTGTGGAACCTGTAAAGGACACCATATCAATGTCCATATGCATCCCCAAGGGTTCGCCAACAGATGGACCGTCCCCAGGCAACACCTGAAACACGCCACGTGGCACGCCCGCCTCGGCCGCCAATTCCGCCATGCGCAGGGCCGTTAGGCTGGTTTGTTCGGCTGGTTTCACAATTACCGAACAGCCCGCCGCCAATGCAGGGCCAATTTTCCACGCGAGCATCAGCAATGGGAAGTTCCATGGCAAAATCGCCGCGACAACGCCAATCGGTTCGCGCACGATGATCGACAATGCATCATCACCCGTGGGCGCCGTTTGGTCATAGATTTTATCAATCGCCTCGGCATGCCATTTGATCGTGTGGATCGACTCGGGGATATCAATGGTTTCGCAATCAAGGATGGGCTTACCGCTTTCGATCGACTCCAACACCGCCAATTCGCGGCGATTTCGGGTCATTAATTTGCATAGACGGATCAAAACATCCTTGCGCCCATCAGGGTCCATTTTAGACCAATGCCCCTGATCAAAGGCCTCTCGTGCCTTTTCAACGGCCAAATCCACATCATCCGCATTCGCTGAAGTGATCTCGGCAATCACCGCACCCGTTGCTGGGTTTGTTGTTGTCATCATCGCGCCACGACCCGTGTGATATTTCCCATCAATAAAGGGCGAGCGTGGAGGATTTAGATCCGCCGCCAGTGCCTGATATTCTGCATGGGTCAATAGATCGCTCATGAGTTTGCTCCTGTAATGCGGTTGATCGTTGTGTTCATGGTTTTGATGACCTGTTCCAATTCGCGTTTGTCATCCTTGTTCAGCGGTTGCAGCGGTTTGCGCGGCGGCCCCACATCAATACCGCGTATGGTCAGCCCGTGCTTGATGCATTGAATGAATTTACCCCCCTGCTCCAAAACCCGCATCAGGGGCAGCATAGCCGACATGATGGCGCGTCCATTGGTGAAATCCCCTTCTACTGCGCAGGCCTGATAAAGGGCGATATGCGCCTCAGGCGCAAAGTT
>JAAEZW010000442.1 GCA_018222665.1 Paracoccaceae bacterium | reverse complement strand
ACGTATTTCGCCCCCGAAGCTGCGCGTAGACTTGCCAAAGGAGGATGACAGCGCGCTGAAAACGCGCTATATTCAGGCAAAATAACAAAGAGCAGGTAAATCGATATGTCACGTTTTTCACGTCGCGCATTTGCGGGACTGACATTGGCGGCATTTGTTGCGGGATGCAGTGCAGTCGAAAATGTCAAAGAAGCGCTTCCAAAACAAAATACAGAAGACGGCGCAGCGCGCATTGACGCGCGCGTAGATGCAACGTTGGAGCGGATGTATTTGGAATACCCAGAAACTGTACAACTCAGCGCACGCGCCTCTGGCATGTTGATCATGCCTCTCATTACAAAAGCGGGCTTTGGGTTTGGTGGTGGCTATGGCAAGGGTGCATTGCGGATCGATAACGTAACACAAGAATACTACTCAGCCTCATTGGCAATGACGGGTTTGCAAATTGGGGCACAGCAATATGCGTACGTCCTATTTTTCATGACAGATGATGCATTGGCGAATTTTCGCAATTCACAAGGCGTTGAAGTTGGTGGCAATATTGATTTCACAGGTGGACGCCAGGGTGAGACTTTGCGTGCAAATACAACTACAATGTTATCCGAAGTTGTGCCAATGGTTTTTGGCCAGGCTGGTATTCGCGTTGGTGTCACATTGGAAGGCACTAAATACACCCGTATTTCCCCCTGAATTATCCATCGTGCGGACACCAGAAGCCGACCCAGTGGTCGGCTTTTTTGTTTTGGGTGACTAGATCCTGAAATTTGTCAGCAATCGTAGATTATTTTCCAATCCCACCGTGGAATCCGTGAAAAGACATTGCACCCAATATAGGCGGTCTGATATACAGCAACATAACAAAATATAGCGTAAACAAGACAGGCAACACTCCGTGACTGATACACCTGAAAAACCAGAAACAGACGAAGAAAACGAACCCCAGCGTATGCAGTTTGATGGGCCTTCAGTTTCGATCACGGATGAGCTGAAAACATCCTATCTTGATTACGCGATGAGCGTGATCGTCAGCCGCGCAATCCCTGATCTGCGCGATGGTTTGAAACCCGTTCACCGCCGAATTTTATATGCTATGCATGAAACGGGCAATTCGCACGACAAGGCCTATCGCAAATCTGCGCGTCCCGTTGGGGATGTAATGGGTAAATTTCACCCCCATGGCGATAGCGCAATTTATGACGCGCTTGTGCGCATGGCGCAGGATTTTTCCATGTCCCTGCCCCTGTTGGATGGTCAGGGTAATTTTGGTTCGATGGATGGGGATAACCCAGCGGCCATGCGTTACACCGAGGTCCGCATGGATAAACCCTCGGCGTTTTTGTTGGCGGATATTGATAAGGACACTGTCAATTTCCAAGACAACTATGACGGCAAAGATCAGGAACCAACGGTCCTGCCTGCGCGGTTCCCAAATATGTTGGTCAATGGTGCGGGTGGTATTGCTGTGGGTATGGCCACCAACATCCCGCCACACAATTTAGGTGAAGTGATTGATGCCACATTGGGGTTAATCGATAATCCCGATCTGTCGTCCGAAGAATTAATTCAATACGTCCCTGGCCCCGATTTTCCCACAGGCGGGATCATGTTGGGCCGATCAGGCGCGCGCAAAGCCTATATCGAGGGACGCGGCAGCGTGATCATTCGCGCAAAAACACGTGTCGAAGAAATCCGCAAAGATCGCTATGCCATCGTGATCGATGAAATCCCCTATCAGGTGAACAAAGC
>JAAEZW010000441.1 GCA_018222665.1 Paracoccaceae bacterium | reverse complement strand
CTGTGGCCACCAGGGCATTGCCCGCCAGACGCCCTTCAGCGGCCCAACCTGCGGGCATCAAACCCATCAATTGATCCCCGTCAGCAACCTGACCATTTTCATCAACCAAAATGATCCGATCCGCGTCCCCATCCAAACAAATCGCCAAATCCGCCCCGTGGGCGACAACGGTTTCTGCAGCGGTTTGCGGATGTGTTGATCCACAGTTGTCATTGATATTGCGACCATTAGGGGACACACCAACGGGAATGACATCCGCCCCCAATTCCCATAACACCTCGGGCGCTGCGCGATAGGCAGCACCATTGGCGCAATCCACAACTACTTTCATCCCATCAAGTCGCATCCCAAATGGAAACGAAGATTTCGCACGTTCCACATAGCGATACATACCATCGTCAATCCGCTGTGCCCTCCCAATACTGTCCGCATCGTTTAGCGCGACACCTTCGTCGATCAAGCGTTCAATTTCTTCTTCGGCCTCATCAGATAATTTAAATCCATCAGGACCAAAAAATTTGATCCCATTGTCGTGATAGGCATTGTGGCTTGCCGAAATCATGATGCCGAAATCCGCACGCATGGAGGGGGTTAACAAACCAACCGCAGGTGTTGGCACAGGACCCAATAATAAAACCTCCATCCCTGTCGAGGTCAGACCAGCCGTCAGCGCATTTTCAAACATATAGCCCGAACGACGGGTATCTTTACCGATCACCACACGATGCGTGCGATCCGAAAAGCGCCGAAAATAATGCCCCGCAGCAGCGCCAATTTTCAATGCCATCTCAGCCGTCATTGGATGTTGATTGGCACGTCCTCTGACACCGTCGGTTCCAAAATATTTACGTCCCATCAAAATGCCCCTGCTCTACTGCTTCAAATAAATCAAATGCCTGTTTCGTTTCAGCCACGTCATGGACGCGGAAAATCTGAACACCTTGGGCGCGCGCGGCCAAGGCAACGGCGATGGACCCCGGTGCAAGATCTGCTGCCTGCTGTGTACCCGATATAGTTTTTATCATGCCCTTGCGCGATACGCCCAACAAAATTGGAACCCCCAGACTGTGAAACACACCAATGTGTTTTAGCAGTTCTAAATTGTGTGAGAGCGTTTTGCCAAACCCAATCCCCGGGTCCGCAATAATTTGCCGACGTTCAAGGCCCAATTGTTCAAGCCGCGCGATCTGTTGTTCTAGGAAATCATATACATCCAAAACAACATTATCGTAGGTGGGATTATCCTGCATGGTTTCGGGATCACCCTGCGCATGCATAATGCAAACTGGGATATTGTGCGCCGCGCAATATGGCGCCAAGTCAGGATCAAACATAAATCCCGATACATCATTCACAATATGTGCACCCGCCTCAATTGCCGCGCGCGCCACGGCGGCCTTGCGGGTATCAATTGACATCGGCACAGAGAGGACAGAGGCAAGTTTGTTGATCTTGGGCGCTGTGCGGGCAATTTCCTCGTCAATTTCGACATAGTGTGCGCCGGGGCGCGTGGATTCACCGCCCACATCAATCAAATCCGCACCCTGATTTTGCATCAGTTTTCCGTGACGTTCAGCCGCCTCAAGTGCATCAAATTGACCCCCATCAGAAAAACTGTCTGGGGTAGTATTTAAAATCCCCATGATGATGGGTTTATTAAACACCAATCCTTGGATATCCACACGCGGGTGCGTCAAACGCATCAGTTCATCTTCGCTAAGATCGTGCGCAGAGATGCTGCACACATCACCATC